>JAEORY010000434.1 GCA_016840645.1 Candidatus Borrarchaeota archaeon
CTGATATTATGACTGTTTCAAAGGCCATGGCCCATGGACTCCCTGCAGGCGCAGCCATTGCAAAGGCCGATATCATGGATTGGGAAGAAGGTGCCCACGAAGGAACACTCAATGGGAGTCCGATAATCATGGAGGCGGCAAAGGCTGTATTGGAATACATAGACAAAAACGATCTTGTTGAAAATGCCCGAATTCAAGGAAATTATCTGTTGGATCAGCTCGGATATCTCAAAGAGAAGCACCCAATAATCGGAGATGTTAGAGGCCTAGGATTGATGGTTGGAGTCGAGCTCGTGGAAGATTCAAAAAAAACACCCGCCAAAAATAAGAGGAATGCCCTCATTAAAGAGGCTTTTAAGAAAGGCTTGCTTTTATTGGGAGCTGGAGAATCTTCTCTCAGGATTGCTCCTCCATTGATTATAAATAAAGAGGAAATCGACATGGGACTCGAAATCTTCGAGGACGCATTGAAAAGAGTTATTAGTAAGTAGCCATAAAAAATTAATTGACCTTCATTATTCATAAATTGCGATAAAAATCTTTTTCCATCCCAAAATGACCGAATTTTTCACCTTGATTTTCTGAAGTACCTTTCGGTTAGATAAAAAAGGCCAGTCCATGACTTTGCAATCATGATTTTCTAATAAGAAAAAAGACTTCTTCCTTCGCAGCTTGCATTCTCTAAATATGCAGCTTTGCCTGAAGTTCTTATGTATATCCCGCACCACAACAAGAATACCAGATTTTTTCCAAATCCTCCTTACAAGGAAATTAAGAAGGTAGATGAACTCGTATCCTTGTTGACATCTGTCGTACCCGAGCTCCGATCTTAATGAGCTTCAGGAAAATCGTATCAAACTGCGCTTTGGCAAACTTTGTGCCCCGAAGATAAACTTCCCGAAACGTATGCTGAAGCACATAAGCCAAGGAATTGAGAAAAAGCCGAAACTTTTTGGCTTCAAATTTCCAACACGATGTCCTATCATAGAAGAAATGATTCTTGTGCTCTTAGATGTAAAGTTCCATGTTGCCGCGATCTGAATATACTTTCTGATAGATGTATCTTCGGTGGGAGTATTCTAGATTGGCGAAGATGAATAGGGTATTCAACCCCCTGTGATTGTGCTCGGCTTTTGGTAGATGAGTAGTATAACGGGAATGATGGTGATCCTGTAAGACCTCGGCGATGCGGCCGATAGCCCCACTTTGTCTCTCAACCTCCCGCAGAAAAAGGAGTCCGGCATCAGAACTAACTTCACCACCTTCAAAGTCGGTTTGGACTTTCTTACCTGAAATGTCTTTAAAAAGAACGAATCAAATCATCTATAATTTAACCCTAGGGTATATGTCTTGTCATTTAATAATCTAACTATGGCGGACAAGAGGAATAGATCCTTATTTTTATTTATTCCTAATAATCATAGGGGTTATTCGATTATTTATATCCTTTACAAACAACAGATATTTATGTATAAATTATATATAATATATTTTATGCTTCATAATAAACACTTTTAACATATTGCTTCAGAGTCCGATAAGAGGAGGTTAACATGCAAAAATATTCAGATTTCAGGAGTGATACTGTTACTCGTCCCACACAAAAAATGAGAGAAGCTATGGCTAAGGCAGAGGTAGGAGATGATGTTTTGGGTGATGATCCAACTGTTCAAAAACTTGAATCAATGGCTGCAGAAATAATGGACAAGGAAGCTGCTTTGTTTGTTCCTTCTGGAACCATGGCCAATTCAATTGCCACAAAAGCATGGACGAAGGAATTGGATGAGGTGATAGTGGAAGAACGCTCCCATACTTATAACCTTGAGTCAACTCACATGACTTTTATCTCCAGAGTAACCCCTAGGCCTCTGCCTTCAAATCGCGGAGCCATGGATCCTGATGTAGTAGAGAGAAACATCCGAAAACCCAATTCCCAAACTCCCAGGACTTCTTTAATCTGCATTGAAAATACCCATAACCGCTGGAGTGGAGCTGTTGTTCCTATGGAAAATTTGAAATCTTTGAGAAATATTGCTGATAAACACAGAATAAAAATTCATTTCGATGGAGCACGCGTTTTTAACGCAGCTCTTGCTTCTGGTCATTCGGTTAAAGAATACGCAAAAATTGGCGACTCTTTAATGTTTTGTCTTTCTAAAGGGCTATCTGCCCCTGTAGGTTCTGTATTAACTGGACCGAAAGATTTTATTGACTATGGAAGGAGGTTAAGAAAGGCCTTGGGAGGAGGTATGAGGCAAGCAGGGATTCTGGCCGCAGCAGGTATTGTTTCATTAACAGAAATGGTAGACAGGTTAAAGGATGATCACGCAAGAGCTAAAAAGCTAGCATTGGCCTTCGCAGAAATGCCAGAGATCGACCTTGATCCTGACACTATTCAAACAAATATCGTCATATTTGGATTTAATCATCATAAAATTGCTGTTCCCGAATTAATGGCAAAACTCAAAGATAACACTATATTAGCTCTCGCTACAGAATCTGGAATTCGTTTTGTTACACATAAAGACATAGATGATAACGACATCGATAAAACAATCTCTGCTTTTCATAGAATCCTTGGCTGTTGAATTCTTTATGAAAGAGAATACCGAAAAGTTTAATATTTCTTAATAGGGGTGCATTCATGGATAATTTACTAGACAGTTTGGAAGAAATACTGCTCATGGGACCAGGACCATCTTGTATTCCCGATTCTGTCTATGATGCTTTGAGCCAAAAGACAATCGGGCACCTAGATCCTTTCTTTATCGAAATCATGGACAAAATCAAGGAACAGCTTCAGGAGGTAATAGGAACAAAAAACAAACTAACCATCCCCATTTCAGGAACAGGTTCTGCAGGAATGGAAGCCTCTTTCGTCAATCTTATAGAATCCGGCGATCAGGTACTTATACTTATTAACGGTGTTTTTGGCATGCGCATGCGCGACGTAGCTGAACGCTTGGGAGCATCCGTTGATTCCCTTGAGTTTACCTGGGGAACGCCTGTAGACGTCAATAGAGTCAAAGATCAACTTGACCAGAAGACATACAAGCTTGTTGCTGTTGTACATGCAGAAACCTCAACAGGTGTTTGTAATCCTGTGGCTGAAATAGGCGAACTCCTAAAAGAATCGGACACGATTTACCTTGTTGATGCGGTAACCAGTCTCGGAGGCATGGAAGTATCAATGGACAAGCGTGGCATCGATGTATTATATAGTGGAACGCAGAAATGCCTATCATGTCCTCCGGGCCTTTCACCAATCTCCTTCTCCGACAAGGCTGTCAAAGTTTTATTTTCTAGGAAGACAAAAGTGCCCAATTGGTATTTGGATCTTTCTATGATTGTTAAATATTGGGAAGGGAGAACGCGCGCTTACCACCACACTGCCCCGATCAATATGCTTTATGCTTTATACCAGGCCCTTTTTCTTATTTTAGAAGAAGGCCTTAATAAGGTGTATCTTCGGCATATAAAAAATCACCAGGCCCTAGTAGCAGGCTTAAAAGAAATGGGTATCAATATGCTCGTCGATCCTGAATTTCGTTTGCCTATGTTGAATTCAGTTTATATTCCTGAAGGAGTAGATGAAGCGGCCGTAAGAGAAGATTTGTTAAAAAAATATAAAATAGAAATAGGAGCCGGATTGGGGGATCTCGCTGGCAAAATCTGGCGCATTGGGTTGATGGGACACACATCACGTCCTCATAATGTTCATCGTTTTTTAGACTCTTTAAAAACAATTCTGTCAATGTAGGAGGAGGAATTATGCCATTTAAAAATTTTTCATTTTTGTCCATCTTAGTAATGGTTCTACTTGGAGGCATTTTGTTCGTTCAAAACATCCAATCCCAAATTCAAAGCAAAACGCCAACAGATCCACGAGATCCTCTTCTCATACAGGGGCCTAAAGCCGAAGCAGTTGGCGACAAAGTGATGGTGAGCACACAATCGCCTATAGTAACTGAGGTTTGTCTTAGGGTCTTGCGTGAAGGCGGTAATGCTGTGGATGCTGCAATAACCTCGGTATTTCTCCAACATGTCGTTGAATACCATCAAGTTATGCATTTTGGCTGTATGGCGGG
>JAEORY010000435.1 GCA_016840645.1 Candidatus Borrarchaeota archaeon
TGTATAGATCTTGGGGAAATAAAATCGATTATAATTGGAAGCTTTATTACTCCAAAACTTTGCAACGCAAATTTTCTTGGATTGATGGCCATAAAAGATCTGAAGAATAAGTCTTAAGAAAATTCTTTTGTACTAAATTAAGGACATTATTTAGGTTTAAACTATTTCATTTTTAAAGAATGTTTTCATTATTAGTTTATATTTTCTAGTTTACGCATCATGATTTTTTTTCTTTTGTGATTATGATGTTTGAGTCCTTAAAACTCCCTCGTGTTGAGAAAAAAATTCAACTAATGATAGCTAGCTGAATATCACATGTTATTCGATTTTTTCAATATTGCTGGCCCAGAAATCGTTAAGAGATCTGTGCTGGCCCCCTGACTTAAGTTCACCCGTTACTATAACCCAGTCATCATTGTTGATTCCTTCTACGCTTACTGGTGGTCTTTCAGAATCATCATCTTCCAACATCAAACCATACCAAACTGATACTTTTTCACCTTCTGACTCTAACTCAAAACATGGGCAAAAAAGTTCACCTAACAAACTCACTTTTCCATATACTCTAATCTCAGTATCATACGGATGGTCTTCTAGCAATTCAGAAATACTCAGAGTATCTCTAGGTTTTGCAATTTGATTATGATACAGCATAGCAATTGAGAATGTTATGACAAATAGAGCAATCATCGTTACTGAAACAGCTAAGATCTTTCTTCTGAACATCTAACATCGCAAATTTCTAGTTATAGACAACCATAAATTACTAGAGTTTAGAACGAAATGTTCAGACAATAGAACATAACTGTTGCATTTTTAGCTCGCGCTATGCGAAAATTTGAATAGTTAAGCGTGTGTTCTAGACTGCTCTTCAATGAGCTTCCTAATTTTCCTTAATTCAGTTATCAGTTCACTGCTAACGTCTTCGGACGTAACTGGTTCTGAATCTGCCTCCACTGCAACGGGTTTTACACGTTTGACTCTGGATAAGATGAAATTCTTAATCTCCTCAAAGTTTTTAATGCCCAATATTACAGCTTCGGCTGCTTTTGCACTTCCACTACTCCCTCCACCTGAGAAACCAGCTGTTTGAATAGAAATTTTTCCAAGTTCGAAATGTCTAGATAGCGGACCTTGGAATATGTCAATATTGGTTACTCGATTATAGGGTACTATACTCTTGCGTTTCCACCAAACACCTTTCTCAATAACTATGTCACTTTCAGAGAGCAAATACGAAATTGAAGAATAATATTTTGGGATCCAAAAAGCAGTGAAAAAGATAATCAGAAGAAATGGTATTGAGATCAATGAAATGATGTTGAAGGTGAAAATCGGGTCTAAAAACATGTACATCAAGATAGTTGTAGGGATAATCCAGGAAAGATAAAGCGCGATCGACCCTATCAGTAAATATGAATAGTACAGTTTCCTGAAGTCTCGATGTGGTTTGAAAAATTTGTCTGACATGATTTATCTCTTAAAACTCATGTGCTTCACACTATATAGGAAATGTTGTTAAGTGAGTACTAGTAGCTTTAGAGTTTAAACATAGAGTTTTTGATAGTTATTATAGCGTGAGCTTAATTTGATACGAGCTCTTATTTATTCATTGAAAAACAGTCAAGATAAACAGGCAGCCGATGCTTTAATTAAAAGATTACATGCAAGCTGGGAGCATAGTAGACAATACGTTCAGGTCTGGACGGATCCTAGAAGAATGAAAGTTGAAGGCCCTGTAACTTTTGACCGTGACAAAGGGATCCTAAATTGGAAATGCGCCTATTGTGAACGTGTTCATACATGTGATTTTTTCCAAAACACGTCACTACCAGATAATAAACCGATAGCAGACCATGCACTATTTCATAAAGGAACCTGGCAGAAATGGGAATGTCAACATGAACGGAAATCTAACTTACCAGCATTTGCAAGTCTCGAAACAGCAATATGGTACGATACGGAAGCTTTGAAACGTCACAGTCAGGATTCAGATGCATCTATAATTCTATCAGAAATACCACCTGAAGAATTGTGGACGGCTCAATCTAAGCTTCGAGTGAGAAGGTTCATAGATACGCCAACGACTAAACGCGGAATTCAAATTCGAGGTTTCAGAGAGAACCTTTAAGGATCCTAAATTTGGGATCCTATTTCCAATTTTAGAAAAAAAAGAATGGATAGTTAGTTTTACTTCTTGAGTTCAATGTAGGATTTGTAGCTGAAGTATATTCCTGCTATTGATGCCAGATACATTACGAGATATGATAAATGAAATAATGGTGCAGTAAATGTGTACCATGGAGAACCAGAAGTTGAGAGCCCGACTAGAGCAACAATCCAATTTAGGATTCCAATGATGAAGGCTGGTCTGACTAGTTTGATGATGAGCGGAAGTAGTATCCAGCCGATAAGAAGTATTATTCCGAACATGGTTGCTGCGGTCGCTGGAGTCGCACCTGTCATGAGGCCTGTTCCAAGGGCTGCAAGTCCCCACATACCAGAACCGACATTTGCTGCTATGGCACCTGCCTGATTACAAGTATAGTTAGTTGCCAATTTTTCACCTCCTTTTAAGAAAAAAATTAAGAATAAATCATAGGGTATCTTGAAAAGTGATAAATAATACTTTGCATGAATAATCTAATCTAAGAATTTTCGTTATCAGATCTCTTTAGTGGTTTGAATTGGTTAATCAGGCTAGAGGAAGCATATTCAAAAGAACCGACGGTAAATACTTCATCTATGTACCTATGAGACTGGTTTAAGATACAGCATTCCCATTGAAGATTGGAAAACATGCAACGAAAATATTGATAACATTCAAACTTGGAGACAAGAAGCTGGCAATCGAGAAAGACCGTAAGAAATAGGGATCCGGTTATTGAAGTCACGCTTTCATATTCAACTCCCACAGTTTTTATCGCGACGCGAAACTTGGAAATGATTTAATCCATCTTATGACTAAAGCGTTAAGGTATGCGTGAGGTGAAATAGTCTGAGTGAAAGGAAAATGTTCAAGATCAAATGTTCTGATTGTGGCCGAGATGCAGAGGTTCCATTTCAACCAAAAGAAGACAGGTCAGTATATTGTTACGAATGCGCGGGCGCTTATAAAAAACATAGAAGATATTAAAGATCGGTATTTAGAAGAAAAAGAAGAGGAAACATAGAAAACGATAGTGAATTAATGAGTGGCTGCAGCGAACCTATTTCTTTTTCTTAGATTTCTAAGATTCCTACAGTAGATCAATATTAGGAATATAGCAGAGTGACAGTAGAAAAAGGGTAGGCTAGTTAAGTGTATAACTTAGCATCTTTATCTTCAGGAACAGAAATTTTTGTTTTTGTAGCCTCCTCTAATTTCGCAATATTGTTAAGGATCATTTCTCCTACGCTTTTTGCTTCTTGCGGAGACATATATACAGCTACTTGCATTTTACGTAACACTTTTTGTATTCCTTGTCCTGTACTTTGAGGCACCAACTCATCTTTGTTGAATATTAGGCAGACAGTTGTAGCCGAATGATGTATCATAGTGCTTGAACTGAATATCTCAATATAGTGTTGATCTTTTACAATCTCAATTGGAGGACTGGACATTTTGATAATTTCCCCTAAATCATTTTTCATGTACACTAATAAAAAGAATTTCTATTTCATTGATTCTGATCGTATAATAGAATACAAGCTAGGAAAAAATGTCATAATGTCATCCACCTCATCATTTTGAACAATATAGAAAACAGTAATACAGATCGTATTTTGCTTCTCTCACAAACTTCATAATCTTCTCTATCACCTCATCCTCACTCATAGTAAGCAAGCTTAAAGGTGCACCACATTTATGGCATAACATTGATACAGGTGCATTATCGCTTTTACATTTTGGACATTTCTGGATTTCGAGTAGAGGCTTCAAAAACTGAAGAAGACTAAAAAGAAAACAAATAAAACTCTTCAATCGATTGCAAAGACTAAATTGGATATCGAACGAACAAAAGCTACTCGCGACTATAATCTTCAAACATCATTAAAGAGTTACATTGACCCTAGAGTG
>JAEORY010000436.1 GCA_016840645.1 Candidatus Borrarchaeota archaeon
CAGATATGGGATACAGGAGGCCAGGAACGGTTCGCAAATGTCCGACCGCTCTACTACAGAGGTGCTAGCGGCGCGATCATTATGTATGACATAACTTCCCGTGACAGTTTCCTTGGTCTTCCCAAATGGTTTGACGAAGTTGTGAAATATTGCGGAAAAGTGCCATGGATTATAGTTGGTAATAAATTAGATCTTGCAGATCAATTTAGACGCGTTTATTCAGACGAAGGTGAATCATACGCTCAGCAAATGAATGCCGAATATTTTGAGTGTTCTGCAAAAGATGGGCGAAATATCGAGGCCATTTTCAGAAATATTGCACAAAAAATGATTGGAATAGCAGAGGCAAAGAAAAAACCGGAAGTGACAACACCTACTCCCGCTGAAGTCGAAACAAGTGTTGCAGAAACTGATTCTCCAACTATTTCTCCTACGGTGTCTAGACCACTTCCAATAGTTTCGGCTGAACCTTTTTCATACATTGAAGAGAATACAATACCATATATGCTTAATACAGATACAAACAAAGTTCTTACTCAAGATATTGAATTAGCAACTGTTTTTGCATTATCTGAACAGCTGCGATCGTCCGATGAATCACTTGAATCGATTTCAAAAGTTCATTGGCCTATGTATATAATACCTTATAAGGGGGGCTCATTCCTTCTTGATGGATTCAAAATTATTTCCAATGAGTTTTTAATAACACAAATTCCAGCGTCAGAAGAAATCAAGAGTATATTGAATGTTACTGAGTTAAAGAATGCTACTATAAGTCTTGACAGAATTAAAAACCTTCTCGCAAATCTTTCGGTTCGAAAGTTTACAGTACATGCGCTCCATCAACCATCACTTCTAAAAGATGCTATTCCATTTATAGAACGTACAGCCTCATATAGAACAGTTAAAAGCTACAAATTACAGCCAGATATAATCTTTCAAGTAGCATCAATGTTCCCTAAAGAGTTTGATGCCTTCAGTGCAAACATTATTGACTTTAGGAAGGCATGGAGTAACATTTCTGAATCAATTGAAGAAAAAATTCTTGAATTCGAACAAAAAACCATTTCACTCGGTCTACAGATTAGAAAAGCGTATCAAGATCAATTAACCAAATTAAAAAAAGAAATGGATCAAAAAATTATCAGTCTACAAGTTAATTATGATGAACAGTCAGAAACACTTGAAAAATCATTAAGAGATGAAGGATTGACAGCAGTTGAAGATCTACAAAAACAAATTGACATTTACAAAAAGGAGTGCGATTTACGAATAAAAGAGCAAGAAGAGCTTTTCGGAATAGTACAAAATGGAAAATCGCAGACAATCAGTCTTTTAGAATCAAATAAAGAGAAATTTGTCCAACTTAATACTTTCATACGTACAGTCGAAGATAAACAAAAAGAATTATCCAATATCATAGCAGAATATTCGAATAAAACAACAAGTGAAGAAAAACAGCCAGAAAAATTTGTTGTAAAAGATTTTCCAACTCAGGAAACTACGCAAATTGGTCTACCATTTTATTTTGTAAAATATATTAAAGGATTTAAACCCAGATATGCGGTAATACCTCCACTTATCCTTAGCCCATCAGAGGAATATAACGGTGAAAAAATAGTTTCGAATTTATCGATTTTCACGCCAACTTCGTTACAATTTCTTTTCAAAACAAAAGTTGAAGGTAAAATTACTAGAAGTGAACAATTTCGTAATAGCGTTGAAATCGTTTGTAAGGAGAATAATCTATTAACTAAGAAAGATGTGAAGGAGAGAATTCAAGAAGGACTTGAGGAACTTTTTAATGGGGAGATTATCGATCCGCAAACATGGCAATGGCTAAAAACTCAATTAGACTCTGTTGTCCAATCCAGTTAGCGATAATAGGCATTTATCAAGTCTTTTGTATAGAAAGCGTAGCAATTTAAGATTGTTCAGCAAAGTTGAAAAATCCAAAAGATTGAAAATTGATTTTTGGAAAGCGTTAATCGATTTATTAGAATTTGAGTAGAAAATATCATCAAATAATTGTGTCCCACAGCAGATACAAAATATGCAATGCTGGGGGTGGGTTAATCCACAGTTTGGGCAACAAATACTATCGGAGTCCTTGTCCGTTCTATTTCTTAAAAGTAATTTTTCTTTAAACTTCGTTATACTTTCTTTCTTTAACAACTCGTAAGGTTTAAGGGCGCTTTTCAACATATTTTCAAACCTTTCTCCGGCAGTCTTATATACCATGAGTTTGCCTAGTTTATTAATCGCTTTTTTGCAGGTGTTCATTCCGCTGGAGAGTGCAGTTTCACCCAGCCCACTTATTAATGAAACTGCTTTTTTAACTACCATTTCAACCGCTCGATCCTTTAGTATAATTAATATGATATAGTTGGAACTTGCAAAAAAAGTTTTTGAATAATCAAACTTTGACGGAAATATGAAAGGTTTGTAAATCGCATCTTCGCATTCATGCTTTTTTATTAGCCCTGTTTTGTCGTTTCTTGACAGTATTTCACAACTTCCCGCTGATTAAATTAAATGTCAATTTAGTGCCTCGGATTTATTTAGGATTCTAGATAAGGCAAAGCCATAAACTAACGAGTCTGCTAAAATTTCTAACAGGTGAAACGGAACTATTTCTGGAGGTAGAGTTGACTGTTGGATTAGAGGAATGAAGGCTCCTGGTATGAATAGCATTAAAGACAGTGCTATGAACCGTGTTCTTCCATTCTCTTTCAGCGATACTATTATCGGAAGTAGGGCAATCACATATAAAAAACCCCTAAAGAACTCTAAAGGGATGATTACTTCAAAACCCGGCACCTTAAGACCCAATGAGGGATCACTATAATACACAGCTACAAAAGGAAAGATCAGCATCCCAAAGAAGAAGTAGATAGGAAAATACACACCAGATCCAGCAGCTATGCGCATAATCCATGAACCATGACTTCTCGAAGACAGATATTCCTTAAGCGATACACTCAGACTCTCTTCAGCTTCAATCTTTATGAGAAATGTTATGAATGCTCCTTCGATTAAGGAGATTCCCAACGCAATGGACATCCCAATGATAAAATCGGTGAAAGACATGAAAATACTGGTGAAGAAATATCCTTCAATATAGTTGCTGAGAAATCGAATCACAAAGAGGTTCAGCCAAACTAACGCAAAAATATATAGTTTTTGAAGCATCATCTTGCCGACCAACCATGTAAAGAAAAGGCTTAGTAGGATCCCTGTTGCAAGACGCACAGTACATGAAACAAGATTCAATGCTCCCCCAACTAACACTTGATCCAAAATCTCTGTAAGTGTAAGAAGAACCACAAGTACCAAAACTCTTCCAATATTAAACTTGCTCATAACCTGTGTTATCTTGAACCCCTCCAATACACTTTTCGATTCTACTTAGGTTTTATGATCTATAGAAGAAACATTATTAAATTCCAATGACCTCTGGCAGTGAAAACACACCTAGCAGATATAAAGGTATCCTAAGGATTTCTTTATTAAAACTGAAGAATTTTTGCGGTAAACTTTGAGTGATTTCCAATACCCTTTTATTGTAGTCAAAAAGTGATTACCAAAAATAAAGAAAATGCGTTCTTATGCATGAGACTGACCCCGAGAGGTCTGACGCCTTCAATAAAGGGAATGAATGACAGGGACGGGGACGATAAAAGTCGTACATATCAATATGCTCTAGCAATCCTGACAACTGCTTTTCCAGGCTTTTGGCAAACGATACATTCACTAACAGCGATTTCCTTTTCTGTAACGGGTGTGCCTAATATACTGCCTGAGATTTCCTCTTCTAACTCTTGGGCACATCCCTGTTCGCCACACCAAGAAACTTCCACTATTCCAGATCTTGAACTTATTATCTCTTTTACTTCTTCCATATTTTTTGCGCTGAATACTCGTTCTTTGAATTTCTGTTCTGCCGTAGTCTTCATATTTTCAGTAATCTCATCCATTAGTTGCTGTATTCGCGTAATCATCGAATCCATTGAGACCTGTTCTTTGTCTAATGTATCCCGTCTTACTAAGGTGACTT
>JAEORY010000437.1 GCA_016840645.1 Candidatus Borrarchaeota archaeon
CTCGGCAAGAGCATTATTATACAAAACACGACATGTAGTCAGCCATTGAGTTAACGTAGCCTGTTGTGGTGTGGTTGGATACAAGCGAAATTGATACGTCCGTTTCATCGGACTTCTCCCTGTGGTGCCCTGATAATCATTACACTAGTTTTTACTATCCGCAAATAAGCTATTTAAAGTGAGGGATACTACGATGAAAGTGAAAAAGTAAATCGCAATTCATCCCCCCAACCAGTTGAGGGGGTCTTCTTGCGAAGAAAAGATAAAGCATTTGATCTACCTGTTTTCTATCAGAGGAGAATCAATTTCTGTGAAAATAGTCTATATTTGATGCGGTGAATTAATGCAGGACGAGATTAATGAAATTATTCAAGATTATGATATGAATAAGATCACTATAGGTACGATTGGCTCTCATTCAGCCCTGAATATTTTTAAAGGAGCAAAAGAAGAAGGCTTCCGTACTATTTGTCTTTGTAAAGAAGAAGATCAAATTACGTATCAAAGATTTCCGGTAGCTGACGAAATAATAATTTTAGATAACTTTAAAGAACTGTTAAACCGTGAAGTTCAGGAAAAATTGAGACGCCTAAACACAATTCTTGTGCCTCACGGCTCGTTCAATGCCTATCTAGATTTAGACGAGGTAATTAACAACTTACATGTGCCTATGTTTGGAAACCGATATCTTCTACCCTGGGAAACTAACCGCGAAAAACAGAAAATATGGCTTCAAAAAGCTGGATTAAAACAGCCTAGAACGTTTACCTCTCCTCAAAACATAAATGGATTAACTATCGCAAAGTTTCCAGGCGCAAAAGGCGGAAAAGGTTATTTTCTCATAAATACCCCCGAAGCCTTCCAAACAAAAGCGAAAGACATGATTGAGAAAGGATTCATGAAAAAAGAAGATATAGATCAGATTTACTTACAGGAGTATATTTTCGGTGTGACAATTTATCCTTCTTATTTTAATTCGCGGCTTAACCATGAAGTTGAATTATTATGTGTGGATCGAAGATATGAATCTAGTATAGATAGCTTAGGGCGAATTTCTGCGAAAGAACAACTGGATATGAATAATCTCACACCAACATATACGGTTGTTGGCAATATCCCAATAACCATAAGGGAATCTTTATTATCAGAGTATATCCGAATGGGAGATAATGTGACCAAAATTTCAGAAGAAATCGCACCTCCCGGCATTATAGGGCCTTTTTGTCTTGAAACTATAGTCACAGATGTTCCCGAGATATTTACCTTTGAAATTTCAGCAAGAATTGTTGCAGGAACAAATGTTGGCATAGGAATTTCTCCATATGCTTATGTAAAGCACGGTGAGGAAATGTATATGGGAAAAAGAATCGCCAAAGAGATTAAAATGGCTATCGCGAAGAAGAAACTCGATAAAATTGTTACATGATGGCGGCCAAAAGTCACATTTATGACCATTTTGAAAAAATAGTACTTACAAGTGGGTGAATAAAGTATGCTTGATCGAAAAGAAATCCTTGGTTTTTTAGAGAAATATGACCCAGAAAATATCGCAATTGGATGCGTAGCCTCACATTCCGCTCTCGATGTTGCTGATGGGGCTAAAGATGAAGGTTTTGAGTTTTATGCATTTTGTGAGAAGGGCAGAGAAAAACCTTATACGAAATATTTCAAAGCGATATATCACAAAGATCGCTTAGTAAAAGGCATCATTGACTATCCTGTTGTACTCGACAGTTTTAAAGAACTTGTCGACGCTTACGATGATAAGTGGCTGCAATTCATATACCTCAACAATATTTTGTTCATACCAAACCGCAGCTTCGTTGTTTATTGTGGAAAAGATGAGATCGAAAACAGCTTTGTGGCTCCAATAGTCGGCAACCGAAACATGCTACGTATTGAGGATAGGGAAACTGAGGAATTCAATTACTACACTCTAGCTGAAAAGGCAGGTATGCGAATACCAGAGAATCTGAATTCGCCAGAAGAAATCGACGAAGTAGGACTAGTAATGGTTAAACTAAAGCACGCGAAGCATCGCCTAGAACGGGGGTTCTTTACAGCCGCTAGTTTTAAGGAATACCAAGAAACTTCTGAAAGATTAATGAAACGGGGAGTAATTACTAAGGAAGATCTTGAGGAGGCACGAATTGAACGCTATGCTATTGGTCCTGTTTATAACTTTAATTTCTTCTACAGCCCGATTTCTCTCAAGTTAGGTGAGGAGCCACTAGAACTCATCGGAATCGACTGGCGGTTTGAAAGTTCATTGGATGGACACGTGAGACTTCCTGCAGCACAGCAACTCACCTTGCAGGACTTCCAAAGGGACCCTGTTTACAATGTAGTCGGCCACAGTTCCTGCACATTAAGAGAAAGTTTGCTTAGATATGTATTCCCGGAGGCTGAAAAATTTGTTAAGGCAACTAAAGAATATTTTGATCCTGGTATAATCGGAGCTTTTACCATTCAGACCACAATTGAAGAAGATATGAGACCAACAACGTATGATATTGCAGTGAGAATTGGTGGTGGAACGAACATCCATATGTATATGGGGCATCCGTATGGTAACATCCTCTGGAGAAAGAGAATGTCTTCAGGAAGAAGAACGTGTCTTGAAGTGAAAAGAGCAATCGAACATGATGCTCTCGACTTAATAGTCACATAATTTTCAGGAGAGATGATAAAATGGGCTTAACTAAAAGAATTGTTCCTTGCCTTGATGTTCTCGAAGGAAGAGTTGTAAAAGGGATAAATTTTGTTCAACTTAGAGATGCAGGAGATCCTGTAGAGCAGGGCAAATCTTATTCTGATCAAGAAGCAGATGAACTTGTCTTTTTAGATATTACTGCTTCGCATGAAAAACGTGAGATCATGAAAGATATGGTGAAGAGGGTAGCTGATGTAGTCTTCATCCCCTTCACTGTTGGTGGAGGCATGCGCACTATAGAAGACATAAGAGGCATCTTAGAAAGCGGAGCAGATAAAATCTCTCTTAATACTGCAGCTGTTGAAAAACCTGAACTTATTACTGAAGCCGCTGAGATTTTTGGTACCCAATGCATCGTTGTAGCTATTGATGCAAAGAGAAGGTTTGTAGAATCCGAATCAGAAGCAGAGGGTCGCATTTTCAGAGAAACAGAAGATGGAAGACTCTGTTGGTTTGAAGTTGTAACCTATGGCGGTCGAAAACCAACTGGCAATGATGCACTAAAGTGGGCACAACAAGTAGAAGAATTAGGTGCTGGTGAAATTCTTGTGACAAGCATGGACAGGGATGGCACAAAAATCGGCTATGACATCCCAGTAACTAAAGCAATGGCAGAACTGACAAATCTTCCTATAATTGCCAGTGGAGGCGCAGGAAATCCTGAACACATGCATGAAGCATTGGTAGACGGAAAAGCAGATGCAGC
The DNA here is from genome assembly GCA_016840645.1 of Candidatus Borrarchaeota archaeon. The sequence continues at coordinate 3,420 of JAEORY010000437.1, forward strand.
TCTAATCGCGTCGATCGTACATTACGGGATCTACTCCATTCGCGAAATCAAAGAATATCTAAAAGAAAAAGGCGTTCCTGTACGCTTATAATACATGTACTTGAATTTTTTTAGGTGTGTTGTAGTGCCTGAATTCAATAACAAAGAAATTGATGAAATTCTCAAAGAGGTCAATTTTGAAAAAGGAAATGGAATAATTCCTGCAATTGCACAGGATTACAAATCCAAACAAATACTCATGCTGGCATATATGAACGAAACATCGCTCAGAGAAACTTTAAGAACGGGATATATGACTTATTGGTCTCGTAGTCGCGGAATTCTATGGAAAAAGGGAGAACAATCGGGTCATAGACAAATAGTTAAAGAAATATTTGTAGATTGCGATAATGACGCACTTGTCTTTCTTGTTGAACAGCGAGGGGCTGCCTGTCATAAAGGATACTTTAGTTGTTTCTTTAGGCGAATAGAGTCAGAAGGATTAAAACAAATAGAAGAGAAGGTATTTGATTCAGACGAGACATATGCTACCAGCAAGATTTTGGACGAGGTCTACGAGGTCATAAAAGGACGGATTTCATCCCCTAGACCGGATTCTTATGTTTCGGAATTAGCTGTAAAGGGTACAGAAGCAAT
>JAEORY010000438.1 GCA_016840645.1 Candidatus Borrarchaeota archaeon
AACCCAGAAAGGTATACCTGTTCTCAGGAATGTCAGAAATCTGAGCCTTCCATTTTGGGATATCTCCCGTCCCGGCGAATATGAAATGAGCATCGCAACTTTGAAGAACCGGTTTGATGCATTTCAACAGGATGTCGAATCCCTTCAGGGCAAGCAGCCTTCCAGAATACAGTACAATCGGGTCGTTGATGGACAGCAAGTAATGATACTCACGGTCGGTTCTGTGTTTTGGGGAAAACCTGTCTGTGTCAATACCGTTATGTATTACGTTTATTGTGCCTTCATATTTTTTTGAAATAAATGATTTTACCCATTCTGACACGGTGATAAGGTGTTTCGATTTTTTCAAGTAAACGTTTTCAAAACACTGAAGCGCAGGATAGAGCATCATTGTCCATTTTTCTATTGACTCTTTCGATTTTGTGTGTAGTTTCGTTGATCCCTGTACATGGCTCTGACTTTTCAGCGTTGTATGAACAGTGGTCACGGTGGGTATGGAAAGACCGAGCAATTTTAAGAAAATATCGGACATATTCACGAGGTTGGATATGTGGATGAGATCGAAGTTTAATTTTTTTTGCAAGGCAAAGAAGTGTCTTACCAGTGCAAGCTGAAATTTAATGTTGTAAAAAAAATAATCGTTTGCATCTGAAATATTGTGTATGGTGATTTTATTGTTGAACAGGTTCTCAATCCTTTGAGCATCGTAATCTTTCCCTCTTCTCGGTGTTAGCACGTGTATGTCAAGATCAAAACAGCACAGATTATTGATCAGCTCCACTGCATATGTTCCTATACCACCCCAAGTGGGCAGGAACTCAGGTGTGATAAACGCCAGCCTCATAATAAGGACCTCTTTGAAAGAATGAAAGAATGATGCAGCTCAGAGAGAGAAGCGACGACATGCCTATAGGTGTATATGCCTTTAAACCTGACAGGGCGTGAAAAGCTGAAAGCAGAAAGCTTGCAGCAACGGTTGCTGCAATACTCAACCCTATCGACAGTGCGATGCGTTCCCATCTGTCAATTTCTCTTATAATCAGGTTTGAGATAAGATACCCCGGCAGAAATAAAACCATGATAAGACCAAGAATTGCTCTTAAAACATGATAAAATAGAGTAAAGTTCATTTAACCTGTACCCAAAAATGAATCGATTGTTTTTCGTTTATTTCTACGGAAATCTTACATGGATTGCGTAATGGAACCAACCAAAATCGGAAAGGGCAGTTTAATGTAAGCCTCTCGTTATGCCTGAGCGAAATAGTTCCCTCTTTGAATAACTTGGAATCGATATACACCCGGTAAATATACTCTACTTTCTTATATTCCTGATTGTATATGGCGAATGAAAATTGAGCACTTTGGTACAAAGAAATATTCTTCGGCAAATTGCCCTGAAAGCCAAGTTCTGTAAAACCTTCCTCTATTTTGTTGATCTTGATATAAACACTGATATATATAATCAGTAGACTGAGTATGGTGATCACTATGTAAAAGAAACATTTTTGAATCTTTGTATTTTGCATGGGCCGATCAAAATAATCAATAAATCTTATTTATTTGAAGATAGCATCTTTTTACTAACGCAAAACTGGATGATATTTTCAATCGTTACGTTCTTATCTTGCCCGATATCATTATGTTTTTCCTCAATTATTTCGCTGAAGGATTGAAGAATAGATTTTACACTGTACGATATAGCAGGATTCAGTCCCAACTGTCTTAGGAATTTCACTAATTCGCCAATCTCGTAAACTCTCCTCTTGGCATGTAAAAGATAACTAGGTAGAAGTCTCCTCAGCGTATTCAGTGTTTCAGGATAAAATTCCTCAAATAGGGTGATTAATTCATCTAAATATCCCGATGATTCACTTGCACAGGCAATTTCAATAAAAAGTGCTGAGAGGCCTTTGTTGAATCCACCGAAGCTCATCTTGAGGGCTGAAGCATCACCAATGGTATCTCCGAGGTATGTTATTTTCATACTTGCTTTCAATAGTTGTATCAGTGTCTTTCCTTCATCACCGCTGATGTACAGTATGGTCTTTGTATCAAATTGGTCTGCACTACCGATAAATACAGCATCCACAAAACATGATCCAGTTCGGTTCACTATTATAGCAATATCTTGAACTGTGGCGGGGCTTATAGAATTGCAGTCTACATACAGTGGTTTTTTACCAGTTTTAATGGCTGCTTCGGAAAAAACCTTTGCGAAGTCCAGTGCATTTTCTGGGGGTAAAATAGAGAAGATTACTTCACTGTCTCTAATAACATCCTCTACATTGTCTCTGAGATGAATTTCAATGGCAAGAGCTGTTGATCTAGTACGTTCACTTCTCCCAGACACGCATGTTAGGACATTGTAACCATTTTGAATCAAGTTTTTCCCAAAAACGCCTCCCATTTCACCAGTGGAAAAGATTCCTATGGTATTCATACGCTGCCTCTGTGGAAATGCATTAATAATCTCAAAATTGATAGCTATCGTTTCAATATTGAACCTATTTTCATCAAAATGCGCCACATATGCAAAAAATTACCAATAATACTTGGAAGAAGATCATCCCAGGCAAAATAAGGAAAGGTTTGGAAATGCAATAAACTTTTTACATACGCACTAAATGTAATTTCATCATCTCGTCTCATTTGTAAAAAAGAAGCGAAATCTTCCATGGGGTACCAAAGCCTTTTTCCAACAACATATGAAACTGGGGGCTCACTGGGCTGTCCAATCAATCTATCATAAACAAATGATACCAAGTCGATTCCGCTTTTTTCAAGAAGACAGTTAACAGCAGTAAAACGTGCATTGCATTCGATGAACTTTAATTTGCCATCTCGATGATCCCTTTTGAATTCAGTATTAGCAAGTCCTATAAGGCCCGATTTTTTTAGTAACCTTAAACCCAGCTGTTTGACTTCATCAATATTGTCAGTGATGTGATAGCAACCAAGACCTTCATTTTTTGGGTATCGTCTAATGATCCTTTTTGTGAAATGAAACAAAGGGATACCATTTTTGTCTATATACGTGTAGTAGCTACAGAGCTGACTGTCAGGGCCAGGTATATACTCCAGAAATATTCCTTGATTATCATGTTTTGCGAAGAAGTCAAGATGCCTATACAATTCGTTTTTATCGTGGGCAAGTAGATACTTGCGACCGTATAGTTCATCGAATTTATGGGTAAAACGCGGTTTTATCATTATTGGAAAACCAACGTCCTGGGCAAATACTGTAGCTTCTTCAATGCTTTTAAATATCCAAAACCTTGGGCAGGGTACATTTGCGTCTTTTGCCGCCTTGTATGAAGACAGTTTATCGAGCATATTTCTCTGCGCTTTTCGGTTCATTATGTCTAGAATGTATTTTTTAGATAATTCATCTTTTTTATTGATAAGCACTTCCAATCCAAGATCGCTGCAGGCCATTAGAACTGATCCATGAAGATGATGAGCGTTATTATCTAAAAGGTAATCCTCAAGAAATTGCTGCATATTGTGTTGCGTTGGAATGGGGATAAAATCACAGTAACGTGAAAACCTCACATATTCATGACAATGTGTGATACATGTAACTTTGATCCCTCGTCGGCCCAGAGAGCGAGCTACTGATAGTGTGTTTGCTCCTCCGCCCAGTACAACGACTCCAGGTTTTGTCTTACTGTGAGTTTTTAGCATCATGGCATCGATTGTTAATTCTGAAAAATTGCCTTAAGAACAAAGTCTGCCACCTCAAATGGACCCGTGGAGTTTTTATAGTGATAGTAATAGCTTGGTGTCGTATTGACTTCTATTACAGCACCATGCGATTCCTTCAGTGGTATAGCGGGATTGTTCGTGATGATGTCTACACCGGCCACTTTGGCTCCAATAAGATTTACAGCCCTTGCCCCATCATCAATGATTGATTTGCATATATCGAAAATCCGTTCGTTTTCATAACAATTGTTTTCACTTATTACTGTCTTTACTTTGATTGTATTACCATCCTCTAAAACAGAATGAAGAGAAAGGTCATGCTTACGTAAACAGTTTTTCATATCCCC
>JAEORY010000015.1 GCA_016840645.1 Candidatus Borrarchaeota archaeon
CATTGTTTTACCCTTTCATCTCTATTGTTTTTTTGCGTTTTTAATCGGGGTGAAACTATCCCAAATATTTCATTGCCATTTTTTCTAAATCGTCTGGTGTACAACGATTATCATCTTTTTTGTTTTTCCATGCTCTTGAGCAATTAGAACATGGAGATTTGCTTGGCCAACAATTAAAATTAAGACAACCGCCGCATCGATTCATCTTTGGTTCCATTGATTTTGGCATTGTCTTACCCTTTCAAGAGTATTATGATTTGTTATCCTAATCGGGAAACTTCTTAGGATGATTCATTTTAGAATTAACATGAGCAAAAACAGACTGTATCAATTCATGTGCTTGTTTGATTTTAGAAATATCTTCGCTATCTAAAATATTTCCGCATAAAAGATAATCATGAATATCTGGGATATATCTCTTTATATAGCCAAGATCAGCATCAGAATCTTCCATTTCTTTACGTAACATTATTTCCCTTTCAAAAGGATTGATGGGAATCGAACCCATAACGGTGATCAACCTTACCAAAAACCCACGGATACTGTCCGTAACCCTGTGCTGACCAGGACAGGTCCAATCCTTGCCATTTTTATTATGATTTAAATTTGTTATCGGGAGATTATTGTATAACGCATTTCAGTGGTATCCAAGCGATATCTCCATCTTCTTCTGGAGGATCAAGATAGGTGCCAGAATAGTAAGCAAACCAAAGATCATAGATATACAACTCTCCATCCGTTGCCTTAGCTAGTACTCTAAGACTTGTTTTCTGACTCATTACTTGACCGCTGAAATCGACATTGAGTACTTTGACTGCTTCTACGGGGACAGGAAAGTTATCTTCTTCTACGACAGCAGGGTCATAATCAATGAGCATATCTGAAACTTCTTTGAGATACTCAAAAGCATTATCGGTGTCGTAAAGCCTTTCCTCTTCTTTCTTTGATTCTTTTGCGAGGTCATCATAGAAATCTTCCATGACTTCTCCGCCGGATCGGCCTTTTCCTTCATTCTCTGCTTCGGAGACCCAGAACTCTGCTTGAGTCATTACTGGGACTCCAGATGGATGATTGTAGTCTGGCATTGTTTTACCCTTTCGTTTCTATTATGAAACGATTTATTAATCGGGAGTTGGCGTAGCAGATACATATATTGAATGATGTTTATGATCTTCCATAGATTGGAACCTGTCTAATATCCAATCTCCTGCGAAACTATCAATCGACTCTTCCTCCATTCCTCTGACAGACCAAAAAAGAATTTCAAATTTACCTACTCTTATTTTGATCTTTCTTGATCCCTTATGCCTTTTCTCTGATACCTTTACGGTAATATGAGACGCTTCCTTGGTCTTTGGCCAGAGTTTGTTTATATGTTTTTCGCAAAGATCGAGAATACAATGACCATTGCTGTCAAAGGCACAATAAAATTTATCTGCTACATTTTTATCCAAAGTAAGATCTACTGAATATAACATAACGAATTCCTTTCAATCATATTACAAAACGATTTGTTAATCGGGTTTTTATCTCCAATTATCCATATCTTGTACGATATCTCTTCCCTCTATAAGACCGCAACCAGTCAATTCCCTTATAGCTTTAATCATAGCTATTTTAACGCCTTTACCCCAAGCAGATTGATTTCCTGACTGAATAATAGGCTTCATCTGATCATATTCTTTTTCTGGGATAAGAAACTTTTTACCATTAGCATAAACTGGGATACTAGTTTTTAAATGATTTTCTATGATGAAATCGACTGAAAGGTCAACAACTTCGGAAGAATGATTTGATGCTTTGATAACTTTTTTGATAAATTCTATTGTTTTGTTATCCATTGTCTTACCCTTTCAACCGTATTATAGAAAGGTTTGTTAAACGGGAATTAAAGTTCAAACGACTCATTCAAATAATTTTCAGCAGAACCAGAGATTTCAAGATTACCGATCTCTACCAGTTCTGTGCTACCAAAGGGAAAGAAATCCTCTGGCGGATCGATTGATTCGTCACTGATGGCTATTACTTTAGTCTCTCCACGACATGTCATTCTATATACAGTATACTCTTCCATTATTCTACCCTTTCTCTATTATTACTTTGCGTTTTTTCTTTAATCAGTTCCAACCATTCTGGTGCATAATCTATATCATCTTTGAAAAAAGAAACAACATTTCCATTTTCATCAAGAATGATATCAGTCCCATCTTCATGTCCATATTGTTGTCTTTGGTCAACACGTAAAGTAGGGTTAGATTGAACTGGGAAATCTCCCAAAAAAGTTTTAACGGCTTCAAGGCTAGGAGCCTTAAACCAAAAAACTAAATGATCTGTATTATCACTGCTTCCGTCAAATCCAACTAAAATTACTTCATAATTATTCATTTTATCTACCTTTCATCTCTATTGCGAAATGATTTGTTAAACGGGAACTACCCAGGGTGGGATTCGAACCCACACGCTCATTTGAGCATCACATTTTAAGTGTGACATGTCTGCCCTTCCATCACCTGGGTAAAAGGCTTTGTGGGCTGCAATCGCTTTAATGGCGTTGCATTGCGTGGTTGGACCTCCGCATTTGGTTAATTCCTACCCACATGCCAGGCGAAGAGCGACTCAAGTTTGCGATGGAATAAGCCAATTTTGGCTATTCTCTACAGCAAATTTGCTCTCTTTAAGTCCTGCTCCAGTTATTGCTCTTAACTGTTTGATTGCAGCGATCTTTTTGCCTTGAGCAAGATAACAAGCTATTTGACAATAATCGTTTGAGTGGATAGATGCTTCTCTTTCTCCCAAAATGATAGTAACATTATACTTCGGTTTGGGAACTCCAGTCAAATCGTTATCTGTTAAGAACTCGACAACCAACGATCTGGCTGATGCTAAATCGTAAGCATTTACTACGCTCTTGAATAATCTTGTTAGCTTTTCTTTCATTGTTTTATCCTTTCAAGAGTATTATCTTTGCGTTTTTTAATCGGGAATTATCCAGGAGTATGATTTGTATCCCAAATAAAACCAGCATGTTCCGACGCACAGCGACTGGAACAAAACCTATCACCAACATTTCGTGGGACAAATTCTTTACAACACCATTCGCAACTTTTCCAAACTTCCTCTTGAGGCAATTCCTTTTCTATGTCCATTATTCAACCTTCATCTCTATTACGAAATGATTAGTTAAACGGGTTATTTGGGGATATCCAACTGGATATCATACTCTTCTGTTTCTTCTGATCTACCACTTGGCCAGACTTCACATGGTCTTTCGCCAAACTGTTCTAATGCTATTTCAATAGCTTCTGTTGCCTTTACAGCTTCTTCAAAGCGATATGGACCAAGAGCATATGCATCTAAAGGATATTTAACGTACCATGCCTTAGCAACTCTATATTCAGTTTCTGTAATAGTAAAGAGTTTCATATCAATTATATTACGGTTTAATTTTTTTGCGGGAAAATAAAAGAGAGTACTGGACCTTTATACAGTACTCTCAGAACAAGAAGGCATTTTGCTACATCTTGTTACTTCGTTTCAGCATCGACTTTCGGCTTGTTGGCCTTGCGCTGGCGTTTGGCGGTGAAAGTCAGTTCGCCGGACTTTTCGTCGAAAGCGACTTTCCAACCAGCATCAGTGGCGTTGTCTACGACATGGTTCCGGACCTTGATGTCCAGCCCACCGATTTCCTTGGAGATATCAGCGGTCTTGAATGAAAAGGCTTTCGTGGAAGGATCTTCGTTATGACCCTTGGTGATTGCTGCTTCGATGTACTTCTCCATGTCGGCAGCTTGCTTCGTCTGTGCTTCGGTCAACTGGAAAACGTCCTGGGGAGTAAACATTGCTTTGTCCTTTCTGTTAGAGTAATAATGTTTTATCCGTTCATCTTTATTATGCTTTAGTTTTAGAATCGGGTGTTTACTTAAAACCCTTAATAATGTCTTTCAGATAGTCCAACATGAATGCTCTAGGAGCAATCCAAACATACATAGCATCATATATATCTTTTACAGCAAATAATATTGTTAAAACGACTACACCCCAACTGCTCACACGGAGTATATCCAAAGCATTTATCTCCCCTCTTTCCGACGGAGTAAGCTCTTCTGTTGATTTTTGATATATTTTGTCTACTTTATTTTTGAGTTTATGAGCAATTACTACAAAACAGAAGCCCACAACACAAGCAATTATAGCTGTAAATATATTGCTCCAGAAGTTCCAAGCAAGTATTTCTTGAATCAATTCGGGAACCTGTTCGGATACCAAATCTTTAGCCCCTTTGACCCATGAAATTACCTCTTTAACTGTCTCAATTCCAAGTTCATTCCAATTTACATCCATTGTTTTATCCTTTCAAACTTATTATGTTTGCGTTTTTTATTCGGGTTTTGATTAATACGCATAAAGGATACTGACAAAGACTATTAACGCAATAGTTTTTGCAAGAATAATCAGTAATGCTGCCAAATGACGACCTTCCGCACAACCATTTTCATTAATGGTTACACCAAGAAGAATCATTTCAAATGCCCAATTTAGTATGATGAGTACCAACGATATTACAAATATAGCTAACATGATTTTGTCCTTTCAACTCTATTACAAGCCTAAATGAAGATCGGGTGTTAAATCCTATGCCTTCTTGCAACCGCAGGTTCTCCGCATTTAGGACATGTTTCATTTGCCTTTGGATTATCCCCATCAATAAACTGTTGCCAACAACAGTGCTGTTCTTTAGCTTTCTCGATATGTTTACATGTCCCTCTAAACTTGTATCCTTTGCAAGTGCAAGAATAATCGTATCTTACTCGATGCTTGTTTTTGTGGCTAAAACTATCAAAAGTAACGGTATAAGTTCCAGTTGAACCTTTGATCTCTATCTGCCAATCTTCGCAAGAAGAGCATTGCCAATAAATTGCAATTGTATTTGCTGTCATTTTATGAACCCATTGCGAATTCAAAAATAGTGATACCGTCTTTTGTTTTCTCTGTACGTTGAATCCCCTCAAGAAAGTTATGATGATAGTCACCTGTTGTCTTTATCATAGCGTTAGCAAGAACGGAGATTTGTACCCATGTCGGATTTTCTACGACTTCCGATTCGTACCTTTCTCCATCTCCCCAAAACGAATCTTTCTCTGCGACTAAAATACCTTTTCCCTCAAATGCAACATCATCGATATTATCAATAGGGAGATCATTTTTGGTAGGATAAACGCTATAGTAGACAAACTGTTCTTCATCGCGTAAAGCGTGTTTGACCTTATTATGCATAGCTTCTATACGTTTACTATATTCGTCTTGCCAATTTTTGTCGCTCATTGTTATACCCTTTCAGTACTATGAAAGGCTTTGTTAATCGGGATTAACTTACAGTTACCCATCTCATACATGTTTGCAAAAGATTATCATAGTCTCCTGACATTGCCTCTTCCGTAAACAGGTCTATAGTATCAGGGTGAACATTTGCTTTTTGTAATGCTTTCTTAACATTTGCCATAATAGCAAAAGCATTACCATCATTTCCTGTTAGTTGTACTTTGATATCTGGATATTTTATATCGCTCATTGCTCCAATCCTTTCAAAAGAGGACATAGTTTTTCTGCATCTTTGTAACTTTTTATCTTGTCACATTCAGTGCAACCTGTCATTACAAAAGTATTATTTTCCGTTTTCCGTTTTTTGAGATTAGAACATTTCCAGCATACAGGTATTTTCTTTGCCATGATTTAACCTTTCAACTATATTACGATTTGATAGTTTATTCGGGAAACAGTTTGATTTCGATGGAGGAGCAAGCAGGATTCTAACCTACGAAGTCAAGTGCGATCTGATTCGGTAAAATCCTCTTGACTCTACAGTTCCCAGAGTTACCGCTCTTAGGTTGCTCCATATACATTATGATTTGATTAGTTAATCGGGAACTATCTTTCGATTACGCTACAAACTTCTGAATGCTCTTGCCAATTATAAGCAAAATTTTCAACAACCCAAGGAACTTCTCCGCTTTGGAAGTTATGATACTTTGCTATTTCTTTAGCTTCATCTTCTGTTGGTGCTTCTACAGTATAAGTCTCGTGTGCAACCAACATAAACTTTACATCGAATCGTTTTAACTCCATCCACTTTCCATCTATAGGAAGATTCAGAGAGTTCCTTTCTTCTTCCGTAAATTCATCAGCTTGATGGAGATTTGTCCATCCTTGACCATTTTCCCAATAAAGTGGTCGATTATCGTCGTCTACTTCTGTATTTGAAGCTATTACAAATGTTTTCATCATTCTATCCTTCTGATTTCGCAAGACAAGCATGATTAATATACAATGGTAAATTTTTCGGGTGATCTACGCCATTTGGTGCTTCTGCGTCATAATATCTTCCTTCGTATACTATGAAGCAATGGGCATAGGCATGATCTTCAACCCAATATTCAATATCCATATCCCAAAACTCTTCATCGAAACTATCTCCCCAAAGTGGTACAGCCCCTTCTACTTGATCCGCAATTGTTTCAGCAAATTCTTCACACGACCCATCATTTATATGATACCTAACGTTCTGTTCATCAAGAAGAACTCGATCAAGACCATTTTCATGTCTATTTGCAAAATACTCTGCAACTAAAGCATTAATGGTTTCTGTAATATTAACTTTTGTTGCTTTCATGTGTTTATTACAATGTATCTTTCAAATCGGGTGAATTAAAAGAACAGTGCAACCTCTAGATGGCTGCACTGTTCTACACATCAATCTAATTTAATCCAATTTAATCTTTACATAACGGTTAATTAGGGCATGATATAGTTCTCCTTTTCCTAGAAAATCAAATTATCAAACAAATCAAATTAACCTACTCATTAAACTCTATTACAATTCTCTTTAGATATCGGGAAACTACTTTGGGTATATGGCATTTGGCAAACGAAATGGCGAAACTGTAATCGTTGGCTCGAAGTATACAGGTCGCGGATCGCCAGTTTTTGGATCAATCATCATAAGCCATGTCGCAGACAACCCGCTCGGCATAAATAACTGGTTCGGATCAGCTTGTGGAATCGTTGTCGAATTATGGTGAACTGTCCTTGATTTCAACGGTTTTTGCGGGTTCGTAAACTGTACTGAATACGGGAGACCATAGCCTATACATTCGCCGACAAAAACAAGTCTACCAGTCATCTTGTTCTCAAGGTACGCATAGCATCGAAGATTTTCTTGATCTCTGGCTTCAATAACCCTTTTCGCCAACTTGCGTTCCTGATAATTGACGATTGCTGGCATACCAATTTGTGCTTGAGCTTCCTTTGCAGACTTTTCGGTAGCCTTTCTCTGTGCCTTATCAGATTCGCTAGTTTCGTCACAGCCTATAACGACTACGCTTACGAACATCAGTACAACTAATATCCAAATTGACTTCTTCATCTTTACGACTCCTTATCTATAGTTCATCATTTGATTTAGGAACCTACGCAGTTCCGGATTTAACGTGCTAGGATCGAAATCAGCAAACGCATGTCGAACGGTGCTTGCGATGGCTCTCTTGCCGTTTACATCGTCGTCTGCCATTCGCAAAAACTCCATTCGCATTTTAGACAGTTCTTGAGCTTTGCCTTCCGTAAAACTGCGAGTTTGCTTAAAGACTTGTCGTTCGACTTCGGCATGTTTAGGTCCAAAATAACCTTTCCAAGCGATACCAAGCCATTCTGCTCCAAAGGCTAGAGATAACACTCCAACCAACAGTAATATTACGAGTAAAAATATACCTATTGCCTTCATCTTAAATTCCTTTCTTTTTTAAAAACCAGATTCAACTATACCATAGTTTAGAACCACATCCGGTAAAATATATTTAACTCCAAACTACATCTTTGTCTGCTGCTTTGTTCCTACAAGCATTTAGAGACACATGAGAATAAAAAAAGTTATTTGATCGAAGAGAATATCTCTTGGAAGCTTTGTTGTAATCAATGCTCCAAGAAGTTTCTCCAACTTTTCCGTGAATAGCGTCAAACTTTACCTCTACTACCTTTTTGTTTTTACCTTTGAAACTCTTCATTGTTCCTACCTTTCAAGTATATTATGAATGGGATTTATTATCGGGAATTAAATGTTATTTATACCACAACTTTTTTCAGCTTTAGCAACATTCTTGTAAAGAAATCTGGCAGCAACTTGTAATCCAATTTGATAAGCCATAGCATCAACACCATAATAAGAACCATCATCATAATCATTAAGTCTTCCGATTAAGAACCCTAACGATTTTTCAAGACTCCAATGAAAACCACATCCTACATATCCTTTGCTTCGTAATGCGAAAACACGAGCAGCTAATTCCGGCATTCCTTTATTTGTGCGCTTCCTCCACCTGGTAAAATCGTCATTTTCTTTCTGTTTCAACTTAATTTCTTCTATAGTTTCCATGATTTTATTAGAATCTAATATGAAAATCGGGTTAATAAAAAACAGGACCAGGTAACCGGTTTACCTGGCCCTGCGGTCTCTTCAACCAAACATCATCAAGGGATTCGAACCCAAATTACTCTGGCGGGAAAAACCAGGCAGCCTTTCCTCGTATATTAGACGATCCGATGTCAGTTGCAATTCGACCTTTCCGACCTCTCCCTGGCCGCACCAGATCCTAAAGGTCGTTTCCCATTGTTTCATAGCATGGAAGCCAGCAATCGAATCTGACACTGACCGTTAAAACTCGGTCGTACTCCTTATGCTACTCCATGCTATCAAGACCCATGAAACGGCAGTTTACCGGTATCTGCCGTAAAGGTCTCTATTCAGTTTTTATTAACATCTCATCTTCATCTCTATTATATTTCGATTATTTTATCGGGAAAGCCCATTTATCGCCATCAACTCTCCATGTATATTCTCCATTACCTACGCGAATAATAGGACCATCAATAGCTCTCATATCATTATGATTAACTAATGTTACTTTGACTTTAACAAAAACTTTACTTTCTCTAATATAAGTAATAGCTTTTTGTCCACGTTTTATCTTTTCAAAAGTTTCATTAACCTTACTAAATTTGTTATGATCTCCCTCAACAAATGCTACATAATCAGCAGAAATTTTTAGTGCTTCGGCACGAGTAATAATGTTTTTTGTAAGTTTCATTTTCATTATCTCCAAAGATGCAGATAGTAGCGAAGGTTTGCTTTAACGACTGCCTTATATCGCATTTGCCAGGGGCGTCACTCCCTGTTTCAACTTTACTATCTACATCTATTTTGTTACTTCTTTGATGGCAGTATTCGTAGGTTTTATACTTGCTGCAACACGTTGTGATAATCTTTTGTTATCTGGTTCGCAATAATTTATACAACCACAAGGATTGATCGAATCGTTAGCTGCTTTTCCATACTTGTAGTAAAGACAACTAGTGCAATACTTTATTTCTAAATCAATCCTCATTAATTTCTTTTTCCAAATCTTTCTTAAGCTTTTGTCTGTCTTTTTTGTTGCTTCCTGTCTTTGCTTTCTTGTTCATACGCCTCTTGCTGTCAATAGAAGAAGCTTCATACTTTTGAGAGATGCTTTGATCTTGATTATTTCGTGCCATCGGTTTTATTACAATCTGATTTATTTATCGGGTGATCGTCAATATACTCAACCCTAAATAATTTTCGGTTAGAATTGACTAATTCTCCGACTGCATCATAGAACGTATCTCCTGTAGCATATATCTCTGGACGTTTTTTGATTTGAGCTAAATATCCATCAACCTTATATACTTCTATTTCTATTCTATCTGCTTTAGCTTCTTTTCTAAAAGACAAACAAAGAAAAACTAGAGCTATAATGATAACACCTAAAATGACAATTAGTGTTTCCATTATTTTCCATTTTCTCTCAAATAAGCTTCCCAACCTAGTGCTTTAGCATGCCATTTACAATCAGCTTGACCATACCAATAAAACTCATTGGGACCATGAAACTCAAAAGTTCCAGTAGAAGATTTGTAAGCCCAAGAAGCATCTATGTCTTCTTTGGAAACATGCTTACGCACATCCTTCATTACTTCTTTGAGTAATAGTCTACAAAATGTATGCATGAATTTCATTTCAGTTCTATTATAAAAATATTTGTTAATCGGGAATTGGTTCTTTCATATCATGAGTACCTTCATTGAAGAACCAGCCTTGATCTGCGGATCTGTCACTTGGTGCGGAATATTCAGGTTTGCCAGCTTTGATCCAACAAGCTTTATGCCAAAGTTCTACAACGTTGTCGTCATATTCATAGATATCTACTCCATTGACTCTACCATAACCATCATATTCGCCAATCATTCTGCTCCCATCAGGGAAAAGAGCTACAACAACATTCATCCACTGATTGACATTATTAATAGCCATATCGCCTAAAGCAGGATGACCACAACTTTTACAATCCCAACTAAAAAATCCCATGATATTATCCTTTCAATACTATTATAATTGGTTTATTAGATCGGGTGACTTAGCTTGGACAGATACCGCCGCAGATGTAACCGATCTTACCGCTTTTAGCTGCCTTTACTTCCATTCTACCTAGCTCTAAATTAGCGGCATTTCTTTTGTCCGAGTAGTTTTTTATTTTTTTATCTTCTGAATCAGTAGTAAGAGAATGATTGCATACCGGACAACTTGTAGAATGATGAGAAATATGTTTTCTACTTACTTTGCTCTCACATTTCTTGCAAGAAATGAGTTTGCTCTTACCATTCTGTATTCTAGCAATGATCTTTTTGCGTGTTTCATCTAATTTAGACTGAAACTTTTCTACTTTTTCTCTAGCCTTTGCAACGTAGGATGGTTCTTTTTGGGGAGTCATACGAAAAGGAACAGCCCAACCAGCTTCCCATTTTGTATGATTTTCAGATAGAAAATCTTCAGCTTGTCTAAGAGTATCATGTACAGTAGACTTGAATATAAGGTTTTCGCCAAGCATACCAATGCAACCGCTGTAAGAAGTTCCATTTCGATGTTGAGAACTTCTTACATCCTCAGCCCACTGTTGCTTAACAGATTCTTTGTTATCTGTTAAATAAGTACAACAATCAAAACATGCTCCCATGGTTCTATCCTTTCGGAACTATTATGGCTTGTCTTTAAAATCGGGATTCAATATGCTGTATTTTACTTTTTGTTTTTTTAGATCATAAAATTCTTCGTTGAAAGTAGCATATTCTCCAGTTGTTATCTTCTTGTCGCTATAGATTCTTTCAAAACAAGGTTTTAGTTCAGGATGTTTTTGTAGAATATCAGCTATTTCCTGATATTGACATGTCAAAATCTCTGAATAACACAGTACAAAAAGACCCAAAAAGGCAAGAATTATCGCAAACAAACTCAGTAAGTCTTCCATTTTCTATCCTTTAGGCTTTTCTGCTTGCAGTCCAGCGATAAGAGCAGCAGTTTCAGCCTTATCCATATTAACTACAGATATTTTCTCAGTCCTACCAGACGGATCTAATGAACGAATCGACAAATTTGTGATCTTACCGTTCACGCTCTTGATTTCTACTTCTCGATCTCCAATCTTAATAATCATTTGTTTATCCTTTCAAATGTATTACCTTTTTGATTATTTTGCGGGAAAGTTTCTTCGAAACGGAAAAATTATTCCCATTCGCAGATGAACCCAGAGGTCTCTGACTCATCTGTCGCATCTTTAAGTCTACTTTGCATCAATACATACGATCCACCAAGTTTAGGATAGGTATTTAGCCAAAGACTTTTATCAACAGGTTTGCCATTTCCCCATTTCCAGCCTTCTTTGCTGGAACCAGCACCAACCCAAAATCTGATATTTCCGAATTGGTGTTTAAGAATAACCATTTCAGCTTCAGTTTCAAGATAAACTAGATGACCTCCCATAGCCTTGCAACGCTTACTCGCTTCTTTAGCTGTTACATTAGATACAAATGCTATATAGATGTGTCCTCTATACTTATATCCACAAGTCTTCAAAATAGAAGCAGAGACTTTAGGAGTAACTTTCTTATTGACTACATCTATTCCTTCGGACTCTATAGCTTCTTTGACTGCATCGATTTGAGCTAAAAACTTAGTCTTTTCGAAACCTACAGAATCATTTGCTGCACTTTTCAGCCTACCGATACAATTCTCGCCTGCTCGTTTTATAGTTTTAGCTCTAACTTTCTTAGCTCTTTCTATAACAGGAACAGTAGACTTTTTGTAAAAGGCATTTGCTGATGCTACCTTGTCATTATAATACGACATAACATGTTGGATGTATCGATCAGCACGATTCGCAGGTTTAACCACCTCAGCAACAGTAATAGATGCTAACAGCAACAGTAATACAAGTATCTTTTTCATTTCATTATCCTTTCAATTATGTGAAGACTTCTATAACTCGATCATTATTAGAAGTAACGTTTTTTCTAGCTATATCGAGCAACTCTTCTCCGCCTGGAACTCTACTAAGACGTTCCTCAAGTTCTCTACATGCTTCTTGCAATTGATTATCTCTGGGAAAATCTACCAATTCCCTATCAAGAGCATAATGTAGTTCTTCGTAATATCTTAGTAATTGTTCTGTATTCATGATAGTATTACAACTCATTTATTAATCGGGTTGAATTTTCAACAATTTCTTTCATTTTTGGATTAACTTTTGCAGCTAACTTGAAACCTTTAACAAAAACTCCATCATACGCAAGTGCTTTGGAATAATGCGTTGACATTATTGCAAGAATTTCACAATCAATGCACATTACTGCCAATACTTTCCAAGAAATATCCTCGAAACGATCTGTAGCAAGAGTATATATGTTAACATTTGAAGCTTTAGCATATTCTTTGGAATAATGATTTTCAGCGACCTTTTGCAATAAAGGAGCCTTATACTTTCTGCGATTGATAAATTTTTTGCTATCACCATAATCGCCAGCAATTACTATTCTATTACCAGCCCAAGAGCCAACTATTTCATCAGCAAGACTTAAAAGCTTTTCGTTCTCTGGAGTACGATCAGGAAGATGTAAATCGCCACCACCTCTACCATTGCCATCAGACAACAATATGGCCATAGCAGTCATGACCCCATAAGATGACAATCCAAACTCTAAAAGCTTGAGTCCATCCCCTAATGCATGAGCATTAAGATATTGTTCTTTGTCCAAATTTATCTGTTTGTAATATTGACCCATAATATAATCCTTTCAATCGTATTACATTCAATTTGCTGATTCGGGTGAATCTTCCATAAAGACTTCTGCTGCTGCTTGAGTTTTAATCTCTTTACCAATTGTCATATTATAGACTGCTCCGAGATTAGCAAGTTGTTCTAGTGTAGGAGTTTCCATTTTAGGCATAAACTCAATTCCAAACTTTTTACAACAATCTGGACAAAGTTGCATAAATCCGATCATAGGAACAACCATTCTCTTGTTGTTATGATCTTCTTTGTGAAGCATATTTAGCCATTTGGCTCTAACATTTTTATCTTCTGGCAAAGGAAAACGATTAAGGAATATTTCTCCCAAAGGAATATCCATTGCCTCTCTTAGTTTTATTTCATATTCAGCATCTAACGGGTTAAACTTAACGCCTTGCAAAGACAGTTTTTCCATTGCAATTAAACGTCTTTCAAAGACATAAGAGATATGTATGCCTTTCTTGTTACAACACCAACAAGTGAAGTTAGCCCAGATTTCGGCTTTAATCATTGTATTAGAAGATTCTCTGGGTTGGTTAAATTGTTTTTTCCAACGATTCTTTTCTTTTGCTTGTTTGCGTTTTTGATCTTCTTTTGATCTTCTTTTGTTTTCTCTTGTACTTGTTGAGCTTTTTCCATGACTCCATCATGAGATTTGCAGGCACGTTTTCCGTCGCCAATGGAGCGAGTAGTGCTTTTGAGTACAATTTCTCCGCATTCAGAGCAAGTACATTTTGGTGGTCCATTCTTATCTTTAGACATTGTTCTAACCTTTCAACTCTATTATAAAAAGATTTGTTAATCGGGTGGATTGAATCCAGCTATCCTCATTATGCTTTCGGCTCCAGTTATGCTCCTCGACAAACTATAACCTACATGTTCAAATGCCTTAACCGTCTCATCAAAAACAGCATCGATACCACGCTCTTCTACGCTTCTTTTGATATATTCTATCCAATCATTAACAATTTCTTTTGTTCCATCATCCATTTTATATTCCTAAAAAGGAACCTTTGGGTGCTCCCTCCAGCACCCAAAGACCCAAATCCCTTATGCAAGCAACGCATCAGCAGTTTGAACCATTACCTTATATGCATTATCCTTAAGCCTTGCGTTAGCTCCGAGAAGCAAGCTATCCATACGAGCTTCCGCGATAACGCCAGTCTCTTTGCCCTTGTAGCTACTCTCATGATCTACATATTGAGTAATAGCGTTGAATGCAGCCCAAGCAGTTCCCCGAACTCCATCGATGTTCTGAGGATCATCGGTAAACGCAGCCATGATTCCCGCTCTGGCTTTAGCTCTGCGAGTATCATTCTTACCTTTTTCTTTCGGGAAAAGAAGATACGTCATTGCCTTCAACTGTTCGATATCGAACTTGACAGTTGTAAGCTTTTGAGCACTTCCATGGAATTCATCAAACTTCTTTTGCGAAGTCTGGATGCATTTACGAGCTTCATCAAGCTTTTCCATGATATTGCCCTTATGACGAATCGTCAAACCCTTTGATTCGTTAGCAGTAGCAAGCGAAAGAGTATTCCAACAAACTACCCTTACAGAAGTAGGCATTACCCTAATTGCCCTTGAACCATCATGAGCAGTAGTAAACAGAATATACTGTTCAAGCTTGTCGTCAGCAACAACTTCAAACTCTTGCGGCATTTTGGCAAGCATCCAAACGACCTTACCACCTTTGAGACTTCCAGCAGCTTCGTACTTGATAATGCCGTCTTGGTGAAGATTGTCTACGAAATCGAATGCTTCGCAGTTTTGTACAACTTTGTACTTGTCGGTAACATTTCCGAGATGGAAGAAATTGTCGGAACGAATGTTAGCGAGTCCAGGAATTTCCTGATGAACAACTGTCTTGGACCCATCGGCATTTTCTACTACGCGATGAATATACAACTGATGTTGTTCAACCAGCCAGTCGATTTGAGCTTCCTTCTTGATCTCATCGCTATTCATGAGATGATCAGATACTTTGTATCCAGCATCCCACCAAGGAGGTTTGAAAGCAAATGCGGCTTCTCTTGTACCGTCCTGTCTCTTCGTTACATGATCCATTTTTTCATCCTTTCAAGGTTAAAGAATCGTTTGTTTCATGTATATTACGGTTTGTTTAAAAATCGGGAAAACAAACGATCATTTAGTCTAATAATTGATAACCTTATTATGGAGAGCGACTTAAATAAGCAACTGGACACCGATCTCACAGGGTTTCGACCCTCCACCGATGTCCAGATTATCCCGCCATAGATCATGAAAGTAGCGATCTCTCAGTGTCTATATCGAGACTGCTTCTTTACGGACAGCTAAATATTTTCGGACCTTCTATAAAGCTTTTTTCTATCAATTGATCTTCTATCTCGCTATGCATACAATCTACTTGATCGTCAAAACCTGTATAATTCAAAACAGTTTTTTCAATAACATCTAGGTTGAGATCAGTATACATATCAAAATCTACATCATCCTTTAAATATGAGATACGAGAATCATGAGCATACAATACATGATCTATATCATCTTCTGTTATTTCCCACGTATAACTCATTTTAGTCCCTTTTAGGAAGAGGAAAAAGTTTTGTAGCTCCAATACAACCATCTTTTATTAACACATCTTCTATCATGCTTTTACCACATGCTATCTTATCTTTTTTGCCGTCAAACTTTAGAGTTTCTCCCAAAATACCTTCATATTCTTGAGCATCTATATTAATAGTTTCTAAAACTCTGTCAAGGTCAAGATTATTAGGAATACCGTGTTCAAGTAAGATTTCTGTTATATCATCCCAACTAATTTCCCATTGAAAGTCCTCTTCTACAGAAATCTCCAGTACAAACTGTTCTTTCCCTTCAAACACAAGTTTTTCTCCATCTTCTAAAAGATGATTATTAAACAGGAAGGTTATATCATCACCACTCATTTTGGAGATACGATCCCTAAAGAGTTCAAGAACGTTTCCTGTGTCCATTGGCATATATCTTTTAATCATTGTTTTATTCTTTCAGTGCTATTGTATCATGCTTTTTAAATCGGGAAGTTTACCCACGACTAGGTAAAAGATGACTGAATCTTTTCTTTTTTCTACGCAACTCAATTATTTTCTTGTATCTTATAACCTTAAAACTTGAACCGTGTAATACTACAACAGGATTCTTTTTACTCTTATTCTGAAGTCCATTACAACTCAGACATTTATCACAAGTGGTATGGCCTCCAACATTCTTATCTGCCGGACAATGATATTCATCATCCAACAAATCTTCATCTTCTAATACAATACGAAACGTGCGATAACCTAAAGACTTGGCTTTCAAAGCTTCAGCAACAGAATCTACAGAAGCCATACAATAATTTGCAAGTTTCTTATTTCTTTTCCATTGGTGAGTATACCCAGTAATCCCCTTTGTTCTACTTACAATATCTTTCCAAACATCGTAAGGGACAGCAGCAGGGTCACCATAAGAGCCAATACGTATTGTTCTATCTTTTATCTTGTTATAGATATCATCATTGATATGTGGGTATGAACCGCGTTTATATGCCTTGTAGACATTATAAGGGGAATGGCCAAGATTTACATAACAGGTTCCCCACGTTCGGTGCTTACAATCACCGCAAATCGAAGAGTCTAAATCTTTATTTGAGGCATCACAGGGTGGAACATTTTGCAACAATATCCAAGATTGAAGCATTGACCCAGTTTTACGATTATCGGTACGTTTAAGTCCAGTGACAATAACCACAATAGGCTCACCATCTATCTGACTTGGACCTTCATACACTATTACGCCGTTAGGTTTAGCCATTTTTATGTCCTTTCAGACCTATTATAAATGATTAAAGAATCGGGTAATTATTCTATTCTTGATCTTAATTCTTTTATAGCTTTATTTAAACGACAATTTTCTTCATGTTTGAATGGAAGACTAAAAGAATTTGCCTTACAACAAGGACAGACTCCAACTTGTGTATCTTCTGCATATTCTGAAATTTCATTATATCCCTCGTCTTCTAACCATTCTAATAATGCTAATATTTCTTTGTCTGACATTATTGTCTTACCTTTCAATACTATTATGATTTGATTTGTTGATCGGGAACTATCTTTTTATTACAATGAGGACAAACTCCATCTGTCCTATCTTTTCTTATTTCTTCTACAAACGCTGCTCCGAGGATACCAGTAGGCAACGCAAACATACCTATTCCTGTAATAGCAATAATACAACCAATGATTTTTCCAAAAACAGTAACAGGATAAACATCTCCATATCCTACAGTAGTAAGAGTGGCAACAGACCACCATAATGAAGCAGGAATACTTGGAAATTTTTTAGGTTGCGTTTCATGTTCAGCAAAATACATCATTGATGAAGATATGATAAGTATTAAAACAAGAATAAATAATGTTATCATAAGTTCCGCTCTCTTTGAACGAATAACATTCCCAATAGTTTTTATCGCCTTTGAATAACGAGCAACTTTTGCTATACGAAAAAGTCTAAACATTCTTATAGATCGTATGAAACGCAAATCTACACCTAAAAAAGGCAAATAAAATGGAAGAACTGCAATCAAATCAATCAAAGGCATTGGTCGCAAAGCATAAGATAAACGACCTCTAACAGGTTTTTTATATTTTCGTATTTCTACACAAGACCATATACGAGAAACATATTCAATAGTAAAAACGAGAACAGATATAGTTTCAAACCAAACAAAAAAACTTGGGGCGATCTGGTAAACAGAATCCATTGTTTCAAGAGCAAGAACCAATACATTTAAAGCTATCAAAACTACAATAAATATATCAAAAATCTTACTAAAAAGATCTTTTTCTTTCGCTATTTCGACAATTTCGTTAACACGTTTCCTAATTTTTTTCATCATTTTCTCTTTCGTTTCTATTATGATTTGGTTTTAGAATCGGGAAAATTAATTACTAGTTTTTCTCTTGTCATCAAGCCATTTTTCCATTTCATCTATAAATCCCCAACCTTGCTGGTTGCTCTTTTCCTCTTCTTTCGTTAGTTTTTTTACGCCTGGAAGATCCCATTCTGAGCATTCTATAATCATCGCTTTGTCATTAACAACAAGAATTTTATTTTGACCTGGACCAATATTCGACCATATAGATCTTTTGTCGCAAATAAATGTTGACCATCCATTACTTTCAAATGATCCATCAACTTGTTTAACATGCGTTTGAACAAGCACTTTTGCCACAAGACCACCACCATTAAAATTTCTCATAATAGTAACTTCTACAATATAACAATACTCTTTTTGCGTTGATTCATCAAATACTGTTTTTGTGCAAGAACAAAAAAACAGAAGTATAAAAATCAGAACCAAAAACTTATTCATTTTATTTTCTCCAATTCTTCTTTTGCTAATTCTGCTGATTTCGTCATAGGATAATCATCTACGATAGAAGTAAATATTTTTCGAGCTTTTTCCTCAAACTTTATATCTATATTTTTTACAGCAAGATAACTTCGTGCTAGTCCAAGTTTCGATCTAGCACGTTTACTCGTTTGTTGTATATGCGGTCTTGATACAATATCTTTTGATTTTGGTCCAATTAACACAATTTCAGTTTCGACTCCAAAATCTTTAGGACGATCTGCCCACTCTTGCCCGACCATACTAGGTAATTTTCTTAAAACTTCAATAGGTTTTTCTTTCTTTCCATGTTCTCTAAACTTAATTATATTTTCTTTTTTTCTCTGTTTTTCTTTTCGTTCTTTTAAAACTTCAATAACTCTTGGATCATTCAAGCTATTATCTAAACTTTTATTTTTAATCAAATATTGAGTAAAATTTTTAGTTCCGCAATAAAGACAAAAGAATAAAAAGGCAAGCAATATAAAAAAAACAATACCTCCCAAAACAGTGAATATAAACGAACCAATAGCTGACGAGATCTCTACAATCTTTTCCCAAACCTCAGAAAGAACAGATTGTCTATATTGGTAAATTATTTCCTTTTGATCTACTTGATCTGTATAAACGAATTTAGATCCGCAATACAAACAACGCCATTTACTAATATCATATTCTGAAGTTTCTTTTCCGCATTTTAAACAAGCTGTTGATTGTAATGGCATGATTATTTAACTCCACCAAAAGAAAAAGAAGCTTTTGTTATCAGGATAAAAAAACAAACCAATTATAAAAAGAATTAAAAGAATAGGCCAGAAAACAACTACAAGACCAAAAATAACAGTAATAGTAATAGGAAAAACATATATTCCTCCCAAAATTTTAACTGCATAATCCGTCCAATGACTATTCTTATACTTCCAAAGAACCCAATATCCATAAAACATAGTACAGAAAGCAAAAAAACATAAAAAAGCTAAGAACGAAAAGACTGGGTTTTCACTATCTATATTTGTTGTATTTAAAAATATTGACGTAAATAACATCAAAAAAAGAGAAATATAGAGTAAAATTTTATGTATTAGTTTGTCTGACATTATTATCTTACCTTTCAATACTATTATGATTTGATTTATTAATCGGGTGAATCTATATCGTCGAACAATCCATCAAACGGGTCATGCCTCATGCCGTGAACTATTATAAACAATGCGATAAAACCACCACAAATTGCAAGAATTGACTTAACTAAAAAACTAGGTTCAGGACAAAGAGAACAAAGCCAACCGATTAAAAATAAGACACCAACGAATAAAATAATAACGATAGTCCAACAAAATGTTACAAATAAATCTTTCATATTATTTTCCATCTACATTTGACACTCTAACATAAACATCATGTTCATCAGTGCATAACGGATAATACAAATCATTATGTTCATCATAAAGATAATCATAACTATCTTTTTGCCAGACATCATTAAGACCTTTTTCATCTACAGAAAATTCTTCTTTGATATCTTTTGGAGTCCAAGGACTGTTTTTATAAACAAGTTCTCGGAATCGTTGCTTTGCATCTTTTTCTTGCGAAAAAGTATCGACATCATCAACCAGACCACCGATCATATTAATTACAATATATACTAACATTTTTATGTCCTTTCAGTACTATTACAATTTGATTTGTTAATCGGGAATCTTTGTTGGTTCATCCAGTTCTAATCTTTTTGTATCTAGCCAATACTGCATACGCTTGATAAGTTCTGCGACTTCTTCCCTGTTAATATGATGATCTCTTCCTACCCATAAATAGCTACTACCAGGATTTTCAAAAGAATCCTCATAATCTCCAATAGCAGAACTTTCAGATATGATCCGTGCTTGCTGATCTGGTTCTGTATATTTAGGAGAGGTTACATGAATAAATCCACGACAATTTTCTTCAGATTTCATAAATTTTACCTTTCAATATTATCTATTTAATCTAGTCCAAGTTCTTTTCTAAAGTCTTTCTCCTTCTTTTCTTCTTTCTCCCATTCATCATATATCCGTTCTCGTTTTGCTGCAAGTTTTTTTATCAATGGTGCCGCAACATCTTCGTGCAATGTCGCTCTTGACAAATGTCTTCTGCTACCATTATGTTTTAAAATACCATTCTCTTTCAAGAATTTGACCATTCTTTGATTTGTTATCTCTATATTTTCTCGATCCATACAAGCTTCTAATGTACCTAATATATCGAAAAGCTTAAACTTCTCGCCATTTAGGTACACATAGTGTACAATCTTTACTACCTCTTTTTTTCTGAATGCTATTTTCATGTTTCTTTATATGCTTTCGTTTTGAGAAAGCTCCTATGTTTTTTAACTTGGGAATGAATCAAAACTATTTCTTCATAAATTTTATTAAATATTTTTCCTTCTTTTGTCGATATATAATATAGTTAAACAGCTTTTTTATAAGTGAATAGAGTAACTG
>JAEORY010000016.1 GCA_016840645.1 Candidatus Borrarchaeota archaeon
ATTTGATAAACCCATGCGATTATTATGAAGATTTAGATTTATCACCAGAAGAGATTTCTGCTGGAGCTAAAGGTTTCGCTGCTATAATATTTCTCATTACTATCAGCATATCACTCATCTGGAGTTTAGGTCCTTTTCTATATCTTTCAATAGCCCTTCTTATTGCCTATATAACTCATGGGTTATTAATGCGTGCTCTCCCTCTAAGATATGCTTATAAAAGGCTAACCATTGAAAAATATGCGGATTTGATCCTGAATACCATGCTCTTAGCGTTACTAGCTGGATCAACATTCGATGCCATCTATTTCGTAGCTAAAAGTGACTTTCCACAGGTATCACAGGATTTTGAAAGGATCCTATATCAGGTTAATAATAATGAAACGCCAGAAAAACTTCTTTTAGACTACGCCCGTAAACAGCCATCAACTACCTTGCGCAAGCATATTGCTACTCTGTTTTCTATCAACGATTTAGATTCTGCAATTGAATTGATGAAAGAATCAACCCAGTTTGAAGTACGTAACGCATACGATCAGTTTACTCTTGAGTTGGATAGTCGACTTGCACTATCTATAGGTGTCTCTACTTTTATGCCAATTTTTTTGGGTTTATTTCTCATTGTTTATGGACTTGCCAGTTCCCCTTTCATTCTGCTTACAGTACCAATGCATATCTCTCTAATCCATTTCCTTAAAAACCAAATCCTAAGTAACAAAGTGGAGTTAGTCGGATGAGATCCTTACTTAAAACCACAATTGCATCGTCCTCAACTGATGAGGAACTAAGCGAAGTAGCCAGTTTCCTCAGTTATTTTGCTGATGAATTGAAATTAGGTATCTGTCCTGAACAGGCCTATAGATATGCGCTGGGCAAATATGATGGATCTTTAAAGCTAATTTTTATGGAAGGCGCCAGACGATTAGTCATAGGTGCTCAGCCTCTAAAACAGGTATTAATGGGCATTGCAAATTCCCTAAATAGCTTGAATAGTAATTATTTCCTTCAACTCAGTTGTAAGTTCTTGGAAAAGGATTCGATGGAAGCAGGCAGAATACTGATGTCTATGATCAGAACCTTAGAGGAGAATTCCAATCTGATTAAGAAACGTAGCCAGTTTATGCGCGCAAAAAATCTTAAAACTAAGATCTTATCATTAGCGACCTCACTAGTATTGGGTTATGTAGCAGCCCTTACACCCCTATTTGCTATGCTGTTCTTGCTCCGTCAACAAAATATAAGTGAGATCACAACAACTTTGAACTTTAGTTCTCTAGTTTTCTGGCCAGCCATTGTTAGTTTCTTCTTCATTGGCATTCTCACGGCTTATCAACTCACCGAATTCACTGAAGGAGAATCCTCTTGGCCAATGCTCATTCTTTCTGCCTTGATTTTTGTTATCACATTTTTACTAACTAGAAGCCTCTTGGCAATCTTAATCTAATAACTGCTTAAATATATAAGAAAAAATGTCCATTTGTTTAGTTAATTCGTAAGAGAGGCGCAAAAACGTGAAGTTTCAAATCCACGATATGGATGGATGGGCAAGAATTGGAACTTTATCAGTTAATGGAAAAAAGTTACAGAGTCCATGTATATTTCTTGGACATTCATTTAATCGGGGAAACCCTCTACCTTGGCACTATTTCAATGTTGAAAGCTTACTGATTAACGCGTATGATCTATCTGTCCAAAAAATTGATTTTGCTCGTGTTCGTAAAATTTTAGGTTTTAATGGCGTACTAATGATGGACTCAGGTGGCTATCAAATTCAACGATTCAAAAGAAAAATTGATCGAAAGACAATTATTCAAATCCAAGAGACGAGCAAGCCAGACATCGCTATACCATTAGATTATCCATTAACTCCTGAAATGAATAATGATGAAGTCGATAAGAATATTGAGAAGACTTCAAGGAGCAATGAATATTGGAGGGAATATTATCCGAATGATTTCATTCCAGTGATCCATGGATACAACGAGAAATATCTTATCGACCAAATAAATAATTTAGACAATCCAGCTTTTCTCGCAATTGGCAGTTTCGTGCCGATATTAATGTACTCTGATCGAAAAAGGTTAGTAGATTTACTCATCACTATCAGAAAAAAATATCCCGACATCTTTATTCATTTCTTTGGCGTTTCGTATCTTGTTGCTTTTCTTTTGTTTCTCCTAGGTGCCGATAGTGTGGATACATCTGCACACCTACATAATGCACGGTTTGGAAGTGTACATTTGCACCATACAGGACCTCGTGCAATTGCATCTAATACAAAGAAAAGAAAGCGATCTTCAGCACATAAAATATTAGATGAAGAAGCATTTCTCAATGAAAGTTGTGGATGCCCTATCTGCCATTATTTAGAATTTGATAATCTTAAAGTAAGAGGAGTCCGTGGATTACAATTGAGAGGAATTCATAACGCATGGGTGTATAAGTCTGCACCAACAGAATTAAGAAAAACTATCAAAGAAAAAAAAACAGTTATGGTTATTGAGAAGATATTTTCCCAATCAGGACTGAATTACCTTTACAAATATGCCAAACGAAAGTACCTTACATAATTATGGGGATTCCTTGTTCACCTTTGACATATTTTTTCAATAAAATGCAATAATGATCGCGGACACTATATTCGGCGACATTTGCTATTTTTGCCAATAATTTTTGAGTGAGGACAGATCGTCTTTTGCTCTGTTTCGCAATCAATAAATCAGCACCATAAAGTACTGAGGCTGCAAAGATGTATGGATGTCTACCGCCGCGTTGTTCTGTAGTGATACTTTCTAAGAGCATGTGTGTCGTTTTCATAAGATATGTTTGATACTCTGAAGGAGACCATAAACGACGCTTAATGCGCAGTGCGACCTCAGGGTGTCTAACAATCTTGCTAACAAGTCGAGGAATATAATCTTCGCTTTTCCTTCTTTTTAATTCAATTCCTGGGGATTTTTTCAACATCTCAATAATACGCATTACCTTATTAATAGGAATTCTATGACCTAGTTGTCTAAATGCAGTTACAACTTCTTGTAGTGTAATAGGTACTCGCATTTCACGAATGGCTATGAAAAGTGCTGCCACCATTAAAACAGGATGTGTTGAAACTTCTTTGTGGTCAGCGTTTTTAAGGCTCTTTCGATAAATATAAGCGGCTCTCTGTTTTGTTTTATCAGATAAATGAAGCAAGGTAACTGCACGATTTAATGATTTTAATACTCTGTACTGGGATTCTTTATGACGTATACGTGCTCTAAAATTGTAAATTCGGTTTAACTTCCTGAAATAGAGTTCTTTCTCTTTTGAAAGTAAATTTCCCTGATGATCTCTTGTATTTTTTTCCTTAAAATTGCCGATGAAACTACCTATTCCATCAATAATATCTATTCTATTGCCTGGGCTAACATATTGTTTTGATAACTCGTTTCTATCTGTTCTTATAGATATAATATAGTCCTGAGGTACATACTGGGTATCAGCCACTAGACCACATTTTTCACAAACATAGAGCCCTCTGTTTAGTACTATTTTACCTCTACATTCAGGACATGTTTGAAGAATACATTCAGTCATTTAAATCCTCCAAGAAATTATTTTCCTTCAGGGACTTAATCACGCCATTTCAAAGTCTGTTCATTTTTATTAATATTTGTTTAATCTTATAAAGATTTTTAAAAAAGAATATTCATTTAATTAAACAAATAGTTCGTTAGATAGAACCTACATAGTCTACAGAGATTAGCGAATGTAATATGTGACGGATC
This sequence comes from Candidatus Borrarchaeota archaeon, assembly GCA_016840645.1. The sequence goes on from JAEORY010000016.1 coordinate 3,771, forward strand.
TAAAATTTATTTTTTTGCACTTTTCTGGTATTTTTTGGCATGAAAGCAGCTTAAATACCTTAAAGATAAAAATTGAAAGACATTGTTAATAATCCTTATTAGGAGTTGCATAAGAAAGACTAAATATACATAAATCTATTTAGATTCTAAGATATAGGTATTATTTAAGAAAAGACTTTCCTATGATACGGAGGCGCTCCTGTGTTTAAACTTAGTCCTACAAAACAACGAGATTTGACTGAAGTTTTACGTGAAGTCGTAAATTATGCAGAGCTTGAAGCGATTGCTGTTATCACCAAAGAGGGATTACATCTTGCATTTTTCGCTGCAGGAAAGGTGGACTCTGATCTCTTATCTGCAATATCTGCAGCCATATTAAGTACTGGAGAAATGGCTGTTGACAAAATGGGGTTTGAAAAACTGTCTGAAGTAATAGTACGAGGAAAATCAGGCTATATAATTTTAACAGATGCAGGAAAGTTTGTACTTATCGGCGCTGGGCGTGAGGCAACAAGTCTTGGGCTCTCTGTGAGAGTATTGAGGGCCTATGCAAAACGTGTTACTGATCTACTCTCTAAATAGTCAAATTATAATGGAAGAAAAGTCTAACAAAGGTTATGTTTATTAATTTTCATTAAAAATTCAAAATGTTTAAAGAATTATTTATCAAGAATTTTCCTTCTTTATTCAGTAATGATAAAATCGATTTCTTTAATAAATCTAGAACTTCAGATGAAAATCAATACTAACTTAAGTTTGTAATATCCATAAGTCATAAAGTAGTTTCAATGAATCATATATTGCTTTAACGTGATTTAGAATGATCAATAATAAATCTATATCACAAATATCTTTAGATGATATTCCAAAGATTGGTCCGAAATTAAAACAAAAACTTCTTAACCATTTTGGATCAGAAGAAGCCGCTCTTCGTGCAATCATCAATGCAGATATTGCGCGCTTAACTTCTATTCCTTTGCTTGGCGCGAGATTGGCTAACTCTATAGTGATGTCAGCCTATGCCTTACTGGAGGGTATCAGCCTTGAAACGGTTTTGGTAACGCCGGACATTAGAAAAATCTATAATCAAATATTAGATCTCATCCGGTCATATGCCAATACATCATTTACAAGACATAAAATGGCCCTCTTATTCCCATTACCACCTACTCACCTTGATAAAATAAAGGAGCGTCAAAAGACCTTTCTAAATGCTAAAGAATTAATAGCGGAACTTGGGGAAGAAGATATAAGTCGAATCTGTAGCTTTCTCTCAAGACTAAAACCAATTGAAATGCAAGAATATAAAACTCGAATTACAGATCGTGTTCTCTTAACTGATGATAAAGAAACCTATGAACGATTGATTAAGCACGAAATTAATGAAGTATATAATATTAGTTTCGTGGATTCACCTCAGGAATATCTGGACTATATTCAAACTTATGATTATATCATTTATATCGCTCACAAGCATGAACTTGATTTTCTTGATAAAAGCTCAAATGTAGAAATAGTTTCCAAAAATATTTCTGAAGATGAATTACTTCCAGAGAAAACTCTCTTCTTTTATTCTACTAATCATGATGTCATTCTGGCTGCTTTTGACTTGGTTGAATTATTCTTGAGTTCATCTAATGATAAATTAAGAGAGATCGTAAATCAAGTTGAAATTCAATCGACTAGCACCATCAAAGATATTATGAAGAATATTAAACCTAATGGTGAAATAGCAGATGAATATGATCCTGAATTGGATCGTTTAAGATCTATATTAAGGGATTTTGATGGACTCGTTTCCGATATCGAACTTTGGATTAATAAAGAACTTGTAGATAAACTTTCACAAAGTTCTCTAACTATAGAAGGCAATGAGATTCTTAACCTAATCAAGGCTTTTGGCTCAGAAACAGGATCTCCTCAACAATTCCAACATTATTTAAAAGATAATATCAGCGATTTAATGACTGATATTATTCAAGAAGCTGAAGATAAACTTTGCAATCAATTGGATTTCAAAGATGAAGAAGTTGAGTGGCTAGACAACCTTTTTCCAAGAGAATTGATGTATCCCATCGAAATAAATCAAAAAAAGAGAAGACAAATCATTGATAATATACGAAAGAAATTGGTTGCACGAAAATATCAACTTTTAAAAGAACTGGCTAACAAAGGCAAAATTCATATCTCCTTTATTCAGCAAATTGTAGAGATTCTTCTTGACTTCGATTTATTCTTTGCTATAGGAAGATTTTCTAAAGAATATCAGTTATTATCGCCTACAATTGATACAATAAACACGGGTATTGGTTTCCAAAAAGGTGTAAACCTATTTCTAAAGAATGAAGAACTTGAGGGTAAAGGAACAGTAATACCCATTGATTATATTATTGGCGATGTACCTCTTGCTCTAGAAGGGACTAATCAACAGCGAATTGCCGTTTTAAGTGGTGCAAACTCTGGAGGTAAGTCATGTACACTTCAGTTGATCGGTCAAATTGCCATTTTGTCACAAATGGGACTACCTGTTCCTGCTAGTGCTGCTTTCTCGTCTGTTTTTGAAGAAATCTATTATTTTTCAAAATCTGTTGGAATACTTAGTGCAGGGGCTTTTGAATCCACATTAAAAAGATTTGCAGAGGTTATACTTAGCCCTCAAAGCAAACTCATTCTAGTTGATGAATTTGAATCGATAACGGAACCTGGAGCTGGCGCAAAGGTTATTGGTGGCATATTAGAAATGCTTTATAAAAATGAAAAATGCTGTGCAGTCTTTGTAAGTCATTTAGCTGGTGAAATATCTCAAACTATTAAAGATCTTATTAGAATTGACGGTATTGAAGCAAGTGGATTAGATGAAAACCTTGAACTCATTGTTGAGCGAACACCAAAATTTAATCATTTAGCTAAGAGCACGCCTGAGTTAATAGTTGAAAAACTATATCGATCGACAGATCGAGAAAATGAGAAAGAAATCTACGAGGATTTGCTAAATATAATTAAAAAGTAAAAAAATGAGTCAGAGATGGTTTATGTAAACTACCTCACGCTAAAGCAGTGAGGCTTGTAGCTGTACTTGATTTCAGTCCTCTACCTACACCAACTAGAGTTTCAACCTCATCACACGCTACATCATGGGGGCGTTTACCAGACCCCAGCCCAGTAATCCTCATCTAGAGTCGGGCTCTACCAGTTTACTGCTCATCACCCCTGAGGTCATTAACCGTTTCCACTTCTACGAGAGGTGTGCCTTAAGACCACGTACCTCTATTCCAGAACATATATTTAAAAGAGGAGAGACCCTAGTACAAGTGAAACACACCCTCAATTCCTCCCCACCCTAAAGGGCCGGGGCTTCCTTGAAGGGGATCAGTGAACTATGAAATAAGGGCACCTCTCATTATTAACGAGGAAGAGTTTTAGACAAAGAGGCTAATCCAGATACCAGTATCCAAGTAAAGAAATAGCATAAACAATAAAAATCCACCGAATATCATTTTCTTGCCGTTCCTTTCATCGATGCCTGACATGTAACATATGAGTCCAATAGCAAAGACAAAACCACCAACCATCCAACCCAATCGGAATATAAAAACCATTGTATCTGTTAATGTATCTGTTAACAAAGTAGGAAGACTTTGAAGACGATCTAATTTCGACCATGGATCTTCATTCTCGCTTTGCATATTGCGTCAACTCACACGCTATTAAAAAATGTATATAAAAAACCAGCGTTTTTCATTTTCAATAAATTTCAAACTCAAAATTCAAGAGATTTGCCTTAAAGATTAACTATTAAGAAATAATACATAGTTCGTTAAGAATAGCTTGCTATTTCCGGTAACAAAATTGCAGAACTTTTCAATATGAAACTTAATCAGTTAATTCAACAGGTAATATTGCTGGTAAGTTAAATGAAATTCGTGGACAAAATAAAAACCTCGGAATTTTTCATGCTTTTCGAAATCGCGAAACTGGGTGCGCTCGAGAAAACGATAAAATTGACATCTGTACGAATTAGTGAAATATTTTCATTTAGCCAGCAAACTAGTGCAAGAAAACTTAGAAATTTAGAGCAATTTGGATGGATAAGCAGAGAAATTGTTCCCAAAGGGCAATTAATACGAATAACAAAGGAAGGAAGAGAAGTATTACAGAAAGTGTATTCAAATCTCAGTATTTTGTTCGTTAATCGGTTTCCTCCTGTAGTACTTGAAGGAGAAGTGTTTTCGGGATTAGGAGAAGGTTCATATTATATCCAAAAGGAAGGTTACTTAAAACAATTTAAGGAACAACTGGGCTTTACACCTTATCCTGGAACATTAAATTTACGACTTAGATCTAAAGCTGATATCAACGCAAAGCAAGATCTTAGTACCGTGCCACACATCCCAATTGAGGGGTGGTCTAATGGTCAAAGAACCTATGGACCAGTCAAAGTATATCGTACTATGATCAACAATAAAGTCAGGGGGGCATTGTTGGGCGCAGAGCGCAGTCATTATGGCGAAGATGTTGTTGAGATCATAGCCCCAGAGTTTCTACGAAAAATATTGGGATTAAAAGATGGAGATATTGTGCAATTATTATTTATCTAGCTTAACAATAGAAACCCTTCTTTATTTGATAACTAAAAGAAGTAATTTAATTGTTTTGATTTAGAATGATGCTTAACTCTGCTTTTGCTCTATTTACTTCTTCTGATAACAAATGATTTGACAAATTAGTTGCAACAAAACCATATCGTTGTGTATACTTGAACAAGGCTGCAATTAAAGGGACATTTATTGATTCAGCTAGTTTGTGTGAAGCTAGAATGATAAGTTTTCTTTTTGCACGCGTGATAGCAACATTGATTCTACGACTATCTTGCAGGACTTTTGCTGCTTTAGGACTTAATCCATCATCTACTAAAGAGAGAAGTACTATATTGTTTTCTCGACCTTGATAAGCGTCTATAGTGCTTGATTTGGAAATTGACCAAAGATTAATGACATTTATTTGTTTTGAAAACAACTGTTTTATTAATCGTCCTATAAGTGCGGCCTGTAAACGGAAAGGTGTTACCACCGCCAAATCTTTTGTAAGGGAATATCCAGCTTTTTGGTATTCTCTCATGATTCTGATAATAAGAGCGGTCTCAAATATATTGCAAGCAGAATAGCGATTGCCAAACAGTTTCCATTCGATACCTTGGCCATTAAAGTTGAATGTATCGATCCATACAATAGGATATCGACCGGATAAACTTTTACTTAGATTATCTTTGTTTTCAGGAAAGTAATCAAGGTGGATATTTTCGATGCCATAGGCTGTTTTTAATCGATCATGGTAGATGAAATGGCTGGGGAACATAGCAATGTGTCTATTTGAGCGGTATTGGGTATCTAAAAAGGTGCTAAGATGTGGATACTTAGTAATCATCATCTCAAATAGCGATTTTTCAAGTCGCTGATTTATGGGGACATTAAAAATGGGTGGTAGTTGAAGATGGTCACCCACCAGAATTAATTTCTTACCAAACACCATACCAACAAGCGTCATGGGTATATTCACCATACTAGCTTCGTCTATGATGACGTAATCGAAGGGAGGGTGATCCCAATCAAAATCGCGACGTAAGGTATACATTCCAGCTTTTGTTAATGTCGAACCAACGACTTTCCATGATTTAAGATCTCTTATATTGTTGATCGTGCCTAACAGCGGCCTAATTGCTGGTAACAACTTAGCATTCATACCTAAGCGAAGCATTATCTTACTAAGATCGTGACGTGTTGTTTCTTTCAGGACATCTATGAGTTTTTCCAGAGCATTATCAACTGCAACGTTGGTATGAGAGGTGATAAGGACATTTTTATTACTGAGAAGGAGTTGCGTAACCAATTCTGCAATGGTAGTAGTTTTTCCAGTACCAGGAGGTCCATGAATCAAAAAAAAGTAATTATCATCCGTTAAATTAAGACATTTTGCAACAGCTTCCAGTTGTGATTCGTTAAGTATTTCGGTGGTATATTTTAATGCAACAGGAAAGATTGGATTAAACACTGCTTGTCCTTCAAGCATTGTTCTTAGTTTCTGTAGACGCTTGCTTTTTCCACCCTGAATTCGCTCCAAAATATTCTCCTGAATCCTTAAAAGGATTTGATCATCAGCTTTTCGTAAACTAATTTTGTTACAACATCGTAATTCCTCGGGCAAAAAATTCCCTGAAAAAGAAATATAGTAATTGTTAGAATCATGGTCTATAATAATCCCATAGATGTCTCTCTTTGGATATGAAAGAGAACAATCTTTATTGTTTACTAAGAAACTATCAGCATCTCCATTCCCCCAAGAAGCTATTATTGCATCTCCTGGTTTAACTCTAAAATCACCTATAGTTTGAATTTTTTCAACTCTTATATTTGCCAAGAAGCGATATCTCTTTGATATGTTAAAATCAGGTCTCCCAATAAGTCTGGGAGTTGCTCGTATCTGAGTTAGGTCTTTTTTCTTTGCCCTGATTAAATAATCCCATAAATGGCTATATGTAGAATCTTTGATGTCGAGTTCTTCAAGATTCATTTACTTCGACCTTTGTACTCTTTGTGGATGAGCCTAGAAATCTCTTTTCTACAAAGAAATTCACTTTTTCCTCTTCTTTTTCATTCTGCAGATATAAAGAAAATATATAAACTCCACTTTTCATTCATCATTGAGCATAGAGCAGGTGTTCCCTTATAGTAAGAAAGAATTAAGAATGGGAATCAAAATGGGAAAATTTGATCTGCAAAAATTGAAAACAGAGATGGAAAGGGATTATGAAAAGGCCTGGCTCATGTCTAAAAACCTTTTAAAAGAAAAAGGACGACTTTTACGTTTAAAGCCACAAGGAAAACCTCATCCAATGTTTACATTTATTGAAAGAACACGAAAAACATTGCTGAGACTAGGCTTTAAGGAAACTGTTTTACCAATTATTGTAGATGAGGGAACTATATTTCGAGAATATGGACCTGAAGCACGCCTGATTCTTGACCGTGTATTCTATTTAGCAGGATTACCACGCCCTGATATAGGAATTTCTAAAGAGAAACTTGAGAGGATTCAAAAAATTATCCCCGGATTTGAAAAGGTTTCTGAATTACAAAAAATCTTCAGAGAATACAAGGCTGGTAATATTGAAGCCGATAATATGCTTGAAGTTATTGTTACTGAGTTAGAAGTGAAAGAAGATGATGCTAGTAAGATGATTGACTCTATTTTTTCAGAATTGAAAAGACTTGAGCCAATCCCTACAAAACAAACGTTAAGGAGTCATACCACAGCATTATGGTTTCCAGCACTAGCCAAAATCCAATATTTGCAACCTCTTCCATTACAACTTTTTAGTATAGGTCCTAAGTTCCGAAGAGAGCAGAAACTAGATAGAACTCATCTTTACTCAAGTTATACCATCTCATTTGTAATCATGGCAGATATGACATTAGAAGATGGGAAAATTGTTGTTGAAGATTTTTTAAAAGAGCTTGGATATCAGGAAGTTATCTTTGCACAAAAACGAGCTACATCGAAATATTATGCCCCTCAAACAGAATCAGAAATTCTTACTGAACATCCAAAGACTGGAGAAGTTATTGAAATAGGGGACTTAGGTTTTTATTCACCCGTAGCACTTGCCAACTTCGGAATAGAATATCCGGTATTTAATGCAGGTTTTGGAGTGGAACGTTTTGTTATGATCGAAACTGGCGAAACAGACATCAGACAACTTGTTTATCCTTATTTATACTCTAAAACTGATCAAAAAGATGAAGAACTTCTTAAGGGGATTAAAGTAACTGAAAGCCCAGAAACAGATCTTGGAAAAGAAATGATGAAGGCGATCATAAATGTCGCTGAAGAACATAAGGATGACAGTTCTCCAACTAAAGTATTAGCATGGCAAAAACATTTTGAATCTCAACTCACGCAAATCTATGTTTGGGAACCTGATCCTGATGTCAAATTATTAGGTCCTGCCGCATTAAATGAAATCTGGGTCTCTGAAGGAAATATAATTGGAGTGGTTCCGACTGAAAAGTTGAAGAAGGAAGGTCAGTCGACTGGAATTCGATATTTAGATGCTGTAGCTGCAAAAGCAGCAAAAGATATAGAAGATCTACTAAAGAGTGACAGAAATGAGTATATGTTAAGAGTAAGAATGGTTAAAAATGCAGTTGATATAAATCTAACAATAGAAGAACCAACAAGGAGAATGATCACTTCAAAAGGGAAAAAAATCGATATCAGAGGTCCTGTATTTATTGGTATTCTCTTGGAAAGAAAGTCACTTTAGGAAACATAATTTCTTGAAAAATTGTATGATGATGATTCACAACAAGAATTGTTTAACAAAATAATATTTCAAAACAGGGGAATGCTGTTGTAAGCAACCTCACATTAAAGTTATGAGGTGTCTCAGTGAACTTTAAGACCAAGAGAGATATCTCTGAAGAATTTTTAAAGCGATTCTCTGAAAAGATCGATGGTAGTTCACTTGATCTTGATTCTCTTAGAAAAGAACAGAAGTACCTTGCTAAGAAAATTATTCTAAAAGACAAATTCGACATCCCCGAGATTTTAGCAGGAGTTGATCTTTCATATCAAGAATCACATTGCATCGTGGCTTACGTCGCAGTTAATTTCAAAACATTGGAAGTTTTAGAGCGTAACACTATAAAATGTGAAGTTAATTTTCCCTACATACCAACTTTTCTCGCATATAGAGAAGGTCCTCCTACTTTAGCACTTCTGGAAAGAATTAATACATATCCAGATATTCTAATGATCAATGGTCACGGGATTGCTCATCCACTCTTTTTTGGATACGCATCTCACATAGGTATTGCTGCAAACATTCCAACAATTGGTATAGCGACTAAACTTTTGTATGGAATGTCTTCTGAAATACCAGTTAATGTAGGATCATATTGCTATGTATATTATAAAGATAAACGAGTGGGAGCAATTTTTCTTTCAAAAGATGGCTGTAAGCCAATAATTATTTCACCAGGACAATTAATCACTATTGATAGTTGCATAAAGATAGTAAAACATTCTTTAAAAGGATATAAGTTACCAGAGCCACTTCGTTTAGCTCATAAACTTGCTCAAGAGGAAAAAAAGCGTATTTGATATAAACAGTGCCTTCAAAATTAATAACGGTGGGTTTTCTCGCTGATTTCGTAGGAACGAAAAGATTAAAAAAGAATGCCAATATTCTCCAGATAGAACGCGTTCAGTAAATTTTGGGGTTATAAGATGATCATTCCCATTCGTTGTTTCACATGTGGAAAAGTAATTGGAGATAAGTGGATACCCTTCTCTCAGAAGATAAAACAAGGCGATTCTCCAAAAGAAGTATTAGATGAATTAGATCTAAAAAGATATTGCTGTCGAAGAATGCTTTTAAGTCACGTTGACCTAATAGATGACATCCTAAAACTGATGCGATAAATTCTAAATGGAAGATATGACAATATATTAGAAAAAAATGTATGTAAAAATTATGCGATGTATATGGAGAATAAGCGTCGCTAATTTTGAACAGAATAACCCTTTTCTGTTTTAAATAAACGTTCAGTTTTTTAAGTGTTGGAATGTGTTTGAAAGTAAATATGAAATCATAGGAGAATGAAAAGGAGGAAAAGAAATGGAAGATAAAAAGTCGGTACCACCTCTTAAACTCATATCTGATAAAGGTATCCGATCTGATGGTCGCAAATTTGATGAATTAAGACCAATTCAAATGGAGATTGGTGTACTTAAAACGGCTGATGGGTCAGCCTATTTAGAGCAAGGAAGAAATAAAATTTTCGCGGCTGTATATGGTCCACGAGAACTACACCCGCGTCATTTAGCTTTGCCAGATAAAGCTCGTGTAAGATGTACTTATCGAATGGCATCTTTCTCAGTAGAAGGCATGTAATTTCTTAAATCGCCTGCTGAAATGAAAGAAAAAGTCCTGCCCCAAGTAGAAGGGAACAGGAACTATCCATGGTCATTCGAGAATCATTGGAGCCTGCCATTTTTTCAATTATGTTTCCTCGAACCGCTGTAGATATTTATATCGAAGTTGTACAGGCGGATGGAGGAACGCGATGTGCTAGCATCACTGCCGCATCTTTAGCTCTTGCAGACGCAGGAGTACCTTTAAAAGATTTAGTAGCAGGATGTGCTGCTGGAAAAATTGAAGGGACACTTGTTTTAGATCTCAATGACACTGAAGACAAATATGGCGAGGCAGATCTTCCTGTAGCATATATCCCTCGAACAGAAGAGATTACATTGCTTCAAATGGATGGATCGTTTTCACCCGAAGAGTTTGAAGATGCAATGAATTTAGCCATTACTGGCTGTAAAAATATCTACGAAATGCAAAGAGAAACATTGCAGAATAAATATGCAGTGATTCGCGATGAAACTGATTCTGAGGACGATATCTCCGAAGAAGGTGATTAAAATGGTTAAGTCTGAGAAAATTCTTTCTGAAATTGAACAAAACTACATTGAAAAACTTGTAAGCAAGGGCAATCGTATTGATGAACGTTCACTAGACGATTTTAGGGAAATTACAATAAAGACAGATATTATTGAAAAAGCAAACGGCTCAGCTGATGTGACTTTAGGCAATACTAGAGTTGTGGTAGGAGTTAAAATGGAAATGGGTACTCCATACCCTGATATGCCCGATGAGGGTGTTGTTACTGTAAGTGCAGAACTTGCACCAATTGCTTCGCCTTTCTTTGAAAGTGGACCTCCTACAGAAGTAGGTATTGAATTAGCAAGAGTAGTCGACCGAGGTGTGAGACAATCACATGCTGTTGATACTAAAAAGTTGTGTATTATTGAAGGCGAAAAAGTATGGATTGTCTTTGTTGACATTTATGCCTTAGATCATGATGGAAATCTCATTGATGCTTCTGCCTTAGCAGCTATGGCTGCTCTTATGACAGCAAAAATGCCGAAGTTAGAAATCAAAAAAGATAACAAAATTGAATGTCTTGAAGAAACAATTCCCCTCCCTACAGTTGACCGTCCCATTGCTATCACCGTAGCAAAAATGAATGGTGCTATGATAGTTGATCCGTGTCTTAAAGAAGAATTTGCAATGACAGGGCGAATAACCTTTACATTTACTCAAGATGGAAATCTTTGTGCATTACAAAAAGGAGGAGATGGAACTTTTAAGCCAACTGAAGTATTAAGTGCTTTTGAGACAGCAAGAAAAATGGCGCCTCAATTAAGACAGTTCTTACCTGAATGATCTTGTTTATCTAGACATTTCTCCTTATTAGGTGCAATATTTGAACATTTCAAATATTGATTTCAAGTAAGGTTTATCGATAGGATTTTTGGAAGCGCTGTCTCGCTCCTCTGCCACCAAATTTTTTCGGTTCTTTCCTTCTGGCATCTGAAACAAGAAGCATTCGGTCATACTCTAAGAATTTTCGCTTAATTTCGGGTTTATCAGTCCATTCTGATATGGCTTTTGCTAAGGCGGTTCTAACAGCATCCGTCTGCCCCATAAACCCTCCACCTCTGACATCAATGTTTATATCAATTTGATTGATAATTTCTGTACCTGCTAGTATCACTGGTTCCATAATTTTCCATCTGCATAACTCTGGTTCAAATAGTTCTAAAGGAATCTTGTTTATTCGTATTTTACCCTTACCTGGTCTGATTATAGCCCGGGCAATCGCCGTTTTCTTTTTTCCTGATGTTAATATAACTTTAGTCATATTATTCCCTCTTTGAAGGAGACCATCCAATCTCTTTACATATTTCAGATAGATAGACTTTCTTTCTGATAGTTTTACATTCAATCTTAGGGAGAGATTCGATTGGAACATCCTTAAGATGTTTTGGTGTGCCCATATACACTTTTAGTCGTTTATATGCTGTTCTTCCGCGAGGTGTATCCCAAGGTAACATTCCACGTATTATACGACGAAGAAATCTATCAGGCATACGTGGATGTAGTGGTCCTTTCCATGGGGCTGTTGCAGTCCTTATTTGTAACCTTCCTTTATATTTTCGTAATATGCTTTTTGGATCTCCAGTAATAATGCCTTTTTCTGCATTTATAATAATAATTTTATCGCCAAGTAGTAATCTTTTTGCAACTAAGCTTGATAATCGACCAACTATTTTATTTTCTGCGTTTATGACCCATTCATTCATTCTTAGACCACCGAAGGAGATTCAGTTAAATTACAAGGATAAATTAAAATTATTTTTCAATTTGATTATGTAATGACCTTAATGTTCGATCCCTTTGGATTTTGTTTTATTAGTTCTTGTAGAGTAAGGCATTTACCGCCACTAGAGAGTATTTTTTCTCTTGCATGTTGAGAAAAATTTAAAGCTGCAATAGTAACATGATGCAAGAGTTTACCAGATGATAATACTTTTCCTGGAACGATTACTATATCATCCTGCTTCGTTAGACGATTTATTTTACTAAGATTAACCTCTACATTTGTTCTACGAGGCTTTTGTAAATAGTTGTCGACATCTCTCCAAATGCTAGCATGCCATTTATGTGCACTTCTACGTAAGTATCTTCTTATAGATTGCACATTAGGATTAGTTGGACCTGTAGATTTCAGATTTTTCACCCTCTTGAATTACTTCGATTTCTTCTTTGAATGCTTCTGCCTTTCCTTGGAGTATTTCTACAGCTTTTTTCACAATTGTTTCAGGAGATAATACTCCAGTAGATTCTAAAGAAAACGCAAAAATTCTATTGTCCCATCGTACTTTTATTGCATTAAAATCACATGTATCCTCACATAATTTGCATAAAATACAATCTAACATGTTTTGAATAATTAATCTATCTTCTTCTATTCTAAGAATGCTTTTTGGACAACTTTCTACACAATCACCGCATACTGTACATTCTTGTGTATTTAGGTCAATAATTGGTATATATTTGTAGGAACATGTCGCCACTGGTTGCCATTTTGCATGTACTTTTCCTTTTCCTAATTGCGCGATTGCTTCTAATTCTGTGCGTTGACCTTTTGCCAGTTTAACAATAGGTATTAAATCATTTACTGGAACAACCTCAGGGTCTTGCGACACAAGATCCCCTGAATATACAATTACACTATCACCTTGATTATCTATTTCTTTTGCCTCTTTGACTAAAGTTAAGGTCACGGAACATCTCGGACAATTAGTTCCTCCGCACCCGCAATCCTGTGGTAAGACAAAAGACTCAAGATCAGTCTTTAGCGGTATTAATCCAAGTCTATGAGCAAATAGTTCATCATACAAAGCGGATGTATTTTCAATGATTATGACATCTTCGATGGCTAAAGTAGGTACCTCTGCTATCATAACTCTTCTGAGAGCATTTGCAAAAGAGGCATCTACATCTTCTAATATAAATCGTAACATATCTGGTGTCTTTTCAAGTATCTGGACATTCATAACAATATCTCACCAAAGGAAACCGTTAATGAGTTGCTGATCAAATAATATGCCTTTTATTGGCTTATTCAAATTGAGAGACTTACCTTTCGAATTCTTTTTCTTTAAGAAAGGAGATTTTTTGAATCGCCTATTCGCATCTTGGAGCAAGCATACAAGATTTATAACTTTTTCTTTTCTGACTGAATTTCCAATAATTGTAATAGACACTCACCTAAATGCAAATTCTCTAAAGTGTTTTCCTTTATTTTTTGTTCTTAACTAGCGTACTGTTTTCTTAAAACTTCAAACGAACGTCTTTATTTCTAGATTTCGTCTCGTTGAATCTCAGTTTAAAAATGTAAGTCTCAGCATATGTTATTCTCCAATCAAGAAGCGTCAGCTGGCATACAAAAACGCGGACTTTAAATAGACCGCTATCAAATGTCAGTGGTGAACTGGTAATGGGAATTACACAGTTATCTAAGACAAAGGTAACTAGTAAGCAAGAAAAAGTATTGAAATTTTTACTAATGGGGCCAGCAGGAGCTGGAAAAAGTACCTTTGGATCTTGTCTTGAGTGTATAATTGAGGAAACTCAGTTAAATTCTTCTGGCATATATATGCCGACGCCAGGAGTTGCATTTTATAAGGTGCCCTTGAACAATGGTAAGTGTTATGTTAATTGGGAGCTGGGAGGTCAACAGCGCTATCAACCTCTCTGGAGACTCTGGTGGAAAGGAGCAACTGGTGCCTTCTTGATTATTGATTCTTCTAATGAAGAAGCCTTAGCAGTCGCCAAGAATATACACCAGTTGATTGTAGGTGAATTACGTCTACCATATGTAGTTTGTATTAACAAACAAGATTTACCTAACACATTTTCTCCTGAGATGATTGCCAGTCATCTTGAAATTAACGATCCCAAAATCATTTTTCCTACTTCCGCTGCAACAGGTGAGAATGTTAAGGAAGCGTTTTTGGAGTTAGTGCAAAGAACGGAAAAGGAGGCGTGATTTGTGATCGGTGAACCCTTGTTTTTAAATTCCTATCCGTTGCAGGAGTGTGGCATTAAAACAATCTTGCTCCTCAAGTTCGACATCATGGCAGGACCCTATATTGCTTTTGAGGGCACATGCTCCGAAAGCAAAGTAGCAGAAACTTTAAAGGATCCCATCATTCTGGCACAGTTCCATATGGGGCTAGCCGAGACCGATGTTGACGTCATAGAAAAGCAGGGCGAACGCATGGTGATTACACGCCGCAACCGGATCGTTGAGAGTGCCGATGCCAAAGATATTCTAATCTTGATCATTGAGGATGATGTATCCACCGACGAAGCCACCAAACTGGCAAACGAACTGTTGGGACGCACTGGAGGCGACCAAAACTATTTACGTAACGAATTGCGTCTTCTCTGTGATAATGTACAACAACTAAAGGACCGTCTGAAACTGCCAATCTCAAAGCCCCTGTTTGTAAAAAAATCGGATCTTATGAAGGAAGCCGGTATTAAAATCCCGGTCATGACTCCTGAACAAAAAAACAAGGTGTTAAGGGGCAAAATTGCTTCTAAACTGGTGAATGATTATCCTATGGACCTGATCACTAACCTGGTACAGGGAGTCAACAACAAGATCACCATCCTCAGTTTATGGAAGTTATACGCTCCTGTCAATATTGATCTCTTAGAGGTCTATCAGTTTTTTACCACCCTGAACGAATTGGAGGTATGTCAATTTGAGGAAACCTTTTCTTTCCATTCACGAAGACTCTAAACCCTTGAAATCCAAAGACGAAGGGGCACCAATCGACTACCATACTAAATTTACTGGTGACACCTTCGAACTCATTACATTATATGAGCAATTACGAGACATGATCATCAAAGGAGAGTCACATTTAATTCAAGAACTTTTGTCTCAGTTGTTAGATGCAGATATTGACCCTTTGAGAATCCTTGACATTGTCAGCGACGCTATGAACACCGTCGGGCAGCGTTTTTCCACTCGGGAATTGTTTATTGCCGACCTGTGGATGGCTGCTCGCTGTGTCGAACTCATCAAGAACTCCATTGAGCCGTTAATAAAATCGCAAGGACTCACTACAAAACGGGAGACAATCGTCATGGGAACAGTAGAGGGTGACGTGCATAGCATCGGCCCTAAGATCGTCGAACTGTTTCTAGAAGGTGCCGGCTATGACGTGGTTAACCTGGGTGTAGACATCTCTCCCGATCAATTTATAGAAGCCATTCAACAGCATCACCCCGTATTTGTGGGGCTCAGTGCCTGGCTGGACACTACAGCAAACTTCTCCCTAAAGCAGACCATTCAGGCCCTAGATCCACTGCGAACAGAGTATCAATTCAAGATCATAGTGGGTGGCCCCTCAGTCACCCGCAAGTTTGCTAAAGAGATCGGCGCCGATGGTTATGGCAATAACGCTGAAGAAGCTGTCCAGGCTGTGACCCAGTTGAAAGAGAAATGCTATTCTTGGGAGTTTCCTGATGACGAATAATCAGCGTATGTTGTTAAAACTAATAGGTGAATATTATGGGTTTATTGAAACTGTTAAAATTAGTCATTAAAGCATCCGTCAAGAATAAATTACGCGGCTTCGGGGTGAAATTAACCCCGCTGGAACGCATCTTGTTGTTTAACTTAAATAAGATCCCTGATCGGATAGCAACCATCCTGGCGGTCGCTAATATCCATCCACAATTCGTGGATCCCTCGGTTAGTTGGGTTGACTTACTTCACGACGTCGATAAGAACGTCGAACTCACCAAAAAACTTTACAAACGCTACCCCGCCGATACCCTTACCATGCTCTACTGGGGGGGACCATTACTGGGTTCCGGTCTTTACGAAATGGGAGTACCCTTCCAATTCACGGAATGGAACTATCCCACCAACACCGACAACATCATCAAAATCGCAGACGACATGGATAACATTCAGCCACCAGAAATCGAAGGCTACTTCGAAACCTCACTTCAGGTGTTCTGCAAGGTCCAAGAGGAACTGCCTGCCATCATGGTCAGCCCGTTCATCACCTCCACCTTCACACTGGGGTGTTTCCTACGGTCCACCGAATTACTACTGGAAGACCTTAAATGCTACCAACGCTATATGCAGGCCGATAGCGAACGTGAAAAACGCCAGATCGAGGACTACTGCCAGAACTTAGGCACGTACCCCACCTTTTTCGTCGACGAAATGAAAAACTACTCCGAGTTGGTATTGACCACCCTCCAACGCTATAAAGAATACGGCATCGACCTCACCGGCTGTGTCTTCTGGGAACTCTACGCCAGTCCACCCAGCCTGGATATCGATGAGTTCCTGACATACGTCTACCCCCATATCTACGAGATGTATAAGAGCGTAAAGCGCTACCACCCGCTGGGCATCACCTATTACCCTGACAGCGTGGAGCGCTGGAGAATACTGTTCGACTATGCCGCCAGCGATAAACAATACCTGCCCACCATTTCTCTACCCGCAGCTATCACCTTCCCCATCAACGCCAACGGCGATCTGGAGTGCGATCACCAGGCGATGATCCGGCTATGCAAGGAATACGACCAACCCTACACCGCCACCATCCTCCCCTACTTCATGCGGGACGCCAGCAAAGAAGAAATCTACCAAAAGGTCAAAGACATCGCTGAAGCAAGCGTTCAAGCACATTTACCCGTCTTGATCTCCCCGGCAGCTCTCACCAACGACACCGATCCCGAAAAAGTCGACGTCTTCTTCCAAGCGGTCTGTGAGCACGGCAACTACACGCTCCCCTTCTACCGGAAACACACCAAACAGCA
>JAEORY010000439.1 GCA_016840645.1 Candidatus Borrarchaeota archaeon
GTAAAAATTGAACAAAAAGTGAAAAAAAGCATATAAATAATGCTCGCCTCCATTTTCTCCTTAAACAAACCCTCTGAAAACCTTGAGTGTTTTAATACAACGTATATAGAGGAAAAGAAGCAGGAAATTATTATAACGAACAAATGTATAATATTAATGAGCATTTAGTAACCCTCAAGACCTTCAACTAAAGAAAAAAGAGTTAAAGATTTCAAAAAGCAAAGACATTTGCATTTTTCCTCAAAAAAACATTTAATCATGGCCAATGTCCGCCTGAATGTAATAATTAACTCTCATAAAATATTACTATGTTTTAGCGTTTCAGATATTGAATTTTAAGGAAATATAAAAGATCAGCGACTTTTTTATAAATAAGGATTATTTTAAAAAGAAAATAAGTTATCTAAAGCTCAAATGAAGTTTATGGAGTCCTCAGTAAAAGTATTAACAATCAAAAATTATGAAGAATTATTATAGCATATTGAACAGGAATTTCGTTAAAAATCGAGGGGCTTAATAATTTACTCCAATATTATCTTCAGTTAAAGCTGAGGATAGGAAATGAGATATCTAAACGTAGTATTAGGATTAATCCTTCATGGTGTAATTATTCTCCTCGCTTATATACCACTATTTGTTCTATGTCTTAAATTGGGGTTCCATGACACTTATCCTGTACTTCTTATTTTTTGGCTTCTATCTCTCAATGAGTTATTGTTGTCTATAACTCCACCATCAGTTTTAGTCTTGCCAGTATGCTCGTTCTCATTTAGTATGGTCATAGGCTTTTTTTTCACTCATCTTTTTCCGTGGATTTATCCTTTTCTTGTATTCGGAGTCATTCTTTTTGTATTGGGGCTTCTCCTTCAGTTTTTGATAACTTTAATTTGATCTGAAAGAATTACAAAAGTCGTGAGGTTTTTATATCTACATGCATGTAGCTTGTAAAGATTTTACAAATAAAAAACCTCTATTATGGGAATTCTTAAGGAGACTAGAATACATAGAGGAAGGTGTGTTAAATGATAAAGAAGTTTTTACAGAATAAACGAGGTTCTCCTTTGATTGAAGAGGTTATGTTAATCGGAATGGCCATTCTTATGTTTGCACTGGTAATCAGTTTGATATTTGATATCTTTAACTGGACTGGTGCATCTACCTCTGAACTCTATCAAGAACTGGCCAATCTTTGGAGTGAGTTTCGTTGATGAAAATATTGTCTAAGGACAATATTTTTCAGTTCACGTTATTAAGGATTTAGAGATTTAACTATTCTTAACCAGATTTCTTAGAACTGTATGCAATATACCGCCGTTACGGTAATATTCCACTTCAATGGGTGTGTCTAATCTTATAAGAACTTGAAACCTAATCTCATTTGCCTTTTTATCCTGCGCAATTATAGTTAATTCTCCTCCTGGTTCTATGTTCCGGATACCTAAAATATCGTAAACTTCGTCACCTTTTAGACCTAAATTATCGGCGTTCTCCCCTTCTTTGAACTGTAAAGGTAAGACTCCCATTCCTAATAAATTACTTCGGTGAATTCGCTCAAAAGATTCGGCTATTACTGCTTTAACCCCTAAAAGCTGTGTACCTTTAGTCGCCCAATCACGAGAACTTCCAGTACCATACTCTTTGCCTGCAATAACGATAAGCGGTATATTATTCTGTTGATAACGCATTGAAGCATCGTAAATCGGTATTTTCTCATCAGTTAACTGAAATAAAGTCCATCCGCCTTCCTTGTTAGGAACCAATTTATTTCTGAGACGTATATTACCAAATGTACCTCGCATCATCACTTCGTGATTGCCTCTTCTTGATCCAAAAGAATTGAAATCATCGATTTGCACATTTCGGGATATTAGATACTGACCCGCTGGTTCATTAGAAGGAATCGCACCTGCTGGGGAGATATGATCTGTTGTAATGGTATCACCTAGAAGTGCAAGTAACCGAGCACCTTTTATATCATCTTTCTCAGGAGGCACAAGCGGGAAATCAATAAAGAAGGGAGGTTCCTGAATATATGTTGAATTTGGATCCCATTCATAGAGTTTTCCTTCTGGAACATCAAGTTCCTTCCAGAGTTGTGTACCTTCAAAGATTTCAGAATATTGTGTTTTAAACATCTTGGAGTCAACAGTTTTTTCGACAATTTGCTGGATTTCTTCTGATGTTGGCCAGATGTCTTTGAGATAAACTGGTTTATTATTCGGATCGCGACCTAATGGCTCGCTGGCTAAATCTATGTCTATTGTGCCTGCTACAGCATATGCAACAACTAAAGGTGGAGAGGCTAAATAATTTGCTTTAGTAAGAGGATGTATCCTTCCTTCAAAATTTCTATTTCCGCTAAGAACCGCAGCTACTACTAAATCGTTGTCTTTCACTGCTTTGGCTACTTTTTCTGGAAGTGGACCGCTATTGCCAATACATGTTGTACATCCATATCCTGCTAAGTGAAAGCCCAGTGCTTCAAGATATGGTAAAAGACCTGATGTTTTTAGATATTCAGTAACGACACGTGATCCAGGGGCTAGACTAGTTTTAACGTAAGAACTAACTTTTAATCCATGTTCTACTGCTTTTTTAGCTAAAAGGCCTGCTCCCAGCAATACCGAAGGATTCGAAGTGTTTGTACAAGAAGTTATGGCTGCTATTGCAATTGTGCCATTTACAATATCAATTTTTTTAAAGTGATCCACAGGACATGTTACGCTGTATTTATGTGCTTTTTCCTTTAGCCAGCGTAAATAATCAGGATCTAAATCCAGTTTCATCTCCGCTGTAGGTGATCCACCTTCCTCTAACCAGCGTTTATAATCAAGATCTTCTAACTCTTTTTTCACTTCTAATTTCTTGCCAAAAGAGTTTTCCATAGCATCACGAAAAGTTTTTTTCATCTGGTCGAGAGGTATGCGATCCTGTGGCCGTTTTGGACCAGCTAAGCTTGGTTCCACAGTTCCTAGATCTAACTCTAACGTTTCGCTGAATAGTGGCTCTGGTGAATCCTCTGTCACAAAAAGACCTTGTTTAATAGCGTATAACTTAACTAATTCAATGTGTTCCTTCTTCCTTCCAGTTAGCAAAAGGTATTGTAGTGTCTTTTCATCAATTGGAAAGAATCCCATTGTAGCACCATACTCTGGTGACATGTTAGCGATCGTAGCCCGATCAGGCAGGCTAAGTCTTCTGACCCCTGGTCCATAATACTCAACGAATTTGCCTACAACACCATATTTTCTCAGCATCTGGGTGACTCTAAGAACAAGATCAGTAGCAGTTACACCTTCTTTCAATTCACCATACAATCTAACTCCGACTACTTCTGGAACTGGCATATAATAAGGCTGACCAAGCATAACCGCTTCAGCTTCTATTCCACCTACACCCCAACCCAGAATACCTAAGCCATTTATCATTGTAGTATGAGAATCAGTACCAACAAGAGTATCTGGATAGGCAACTAATTCCCCGTTTACTTCACTTAGTTGAACAACTTTGCCAAGATACTCCAAGTTTACTTGATGGACGATTCCCCTACCAGGAGGAACCACTCGAAAGTTATCGAAACTTAACTGTGCCCAGCGTAGGAGCGCATAACGCTCGCGGTTACGTTCAAACTCCTTTTTCTCATTAAATTGTCTAGCATATGATGTACCAAAATAATCAACCTGAACTGAATGATCAATTACAAGATCTGCTGGTATAAGAGGGTTAATATTAGCAGGATTTCCACCAAGTCTTTTCATGGCTGATCTCAATGCTGCAAGATCAACAACTGCTGGGACTCCCGTAAAATCTTGTAAAACTACCCTTGCCGGAATGAAAGGAAGTTCACGTTCAAGTTTATTATCAGGACTCCATTTGGCTAGTGCTTCTACATCTTCTTTAGTTACAATTCGACCGTCGACCTGACGTAGGAGTGCCTCTAGTAATACCTTTATAGAATATGGATGACGGGAGATATTTCCTATCCCCAACTCCTCAAGTTTGCTAAGGCGATATATTGTAATGCGTTTTCCATTTACCTCTAT
>JAEORY010000440.1 GCA_016840645.1 Candidatus Borrarchaeota archaeon
AGTTTATATGTAACGGTGGCTGGAATCTTACTTCGGGTGAGATGAAAGACACCGAAGAAATTTCTATTCAAGAAATCTGGAAAACGGGTGCTGTTGGTGGGTACGGGTCACTAATCGTCCTTTATCCGAATCAGAATTCTTCAGTCATCATATTATCTAACCAACCAAGCGATGTTGAAGCAATCACCAATGACATCACACATGCACTTTTTGTATCAGAATCATCAGAAGAGACATCTTTATCAAGTTGGGAGGGTGTTTACAGGATACCCGAATGGGGCGTTACATTTTCTATCGCTAAAAGTGGCTCTAGCTATGTTTTTCGTGAAACACTGCCATTTAGAAAAGATACCGTCATCAAGGCAGGTGATACCACTTCATCCATTACATTCAATTGGGGTCCTGAAGCACAGCCGCATTTCATCAAGGAAATAGAAAACCAACTATTTCTTTGTGGTCCTAACGGTGAGCCCATACCAGGTGCAAAAATTGATAAAGTCATTTAGAATTAGCTAAAATCGAGCGTCCTTAGCAACTCTTTAAAAATTTTTTCAGTTGTTGCTCTTTCAGAAAAAAGTGCTTCGATTTCAGGTAGTTCACTTTCCTCAACACCTTCATACTGTCCCCCACGCTTGAGCATTAAAGATAGTCTAGTCTTTTGAATAGCATGCATGTATTCTGTCAATTTACGAGCTTCAACCTTTGTGATAATCTGGCGGGTTTGCAGTTCCCTAATTCGATCGAAAGAGCTTGTTTGATCAATTTGATATAGGTCCGAAAGGCACTCAAGCGCCAATGAAATTGGCCTGTAAAATGTGTTTTTGATGTCGATTTTATTATCCCAGGAGCGCTTAACGGTTTTGGAGTAGCTTCTCATCACTTCTTTAAACGTTTGGATCAAAATCGCTCTATCAATAGCAGCGAATATATGACATTTGGTGTCTCGATAATCTTGAAAAAGTCTCTTACTACCGTAAACAAGCCTCTCCGAAAGGTTGCTGTAGCCAAAATTTTCCTCCTGCATCAATAGCAAGCATTTATCTGCCATGGCTTTAGGTGTGCCAAGCAGTGGAATACCTTTACCAGTTGCAATTGGTGATTTAGATGAGTGAGGATCATCGAGTATATCAATACTAAAGCCTCTGGGAATAACATCATCTAAAAACCACTGGTGTTTCGCTTCGGGAGGATTTTTCAAGTTGAAGCAAGGAAAATTAAACTGAAAAAGGATGGTTTCAGATAAGTCTACGATTTGAAACATGATGCATGCTGATAAAGCTTGAAAATACTGTTTAACGACTGTATTGTCAGCCTCGTACAGTATTCCAAACTCTATGTCTGAGTAGGGAGTAGCTTCAATTCTACCACTAGATCCATAGACTACTACGGAAAATTCACAAGGAGGTGGACCTAGTATTTGTATCGAGTGATAGATCATTTCCTGTAAGATTTCATCCCTCTGAAGATTTATCTCAAGAAAAAGTTCAGAGGTATCACAATCTTGGGCTTGGATTTTCTCTGAAGCAATCTCGCGTATTTTATTTAGTCTTTCATGATAAATCTTGGTATGCTTTAAAAGCTTATCCCAATTCCCTTGGGTCAGGCTCATTTGATTCATTGCAAGAGGGATTCGTTGTGATAAGGAGTCCGTATCTTTGGTGATAGGGAGCTTTTGGATATAGTGAATGAGACCAAAAGAACGTAGTAGGTTTGTGACAAAATGAAATTCTTTTTGTGATTCACAAAGAGCACGTTCATAGGTAAGAAGAAACAGTTTTTCGAAGATGGTAGACTGTTTTACAGGAGTAGGAATGACTTGCTCATTTCGTAATTGAGATACCGCAAATAACTCTTCTTCATCCAGGTCTAGGCCATGAATAAATTCATAATGAATTTTTCTAGCTAAAAATTGCATATGCGAGTAAAACCACTGGCACACCATTTGTTCATTATCGAATAGTTTGTCATATCCATGAATTTTAGCTTCTTCGAGCCAATCTTTAAGCGGAAAACTATTGGATCCAAGGCAAGTACTAGTCAAATCAAAAGCTTTACGGCATCTTCCCTCAACTTTTGACGCAAAGAAATCAGAAGACTCTATGACAATGTAGTGTGAGGAAAGTTGTTTACGACGTTTGAGGATTTCGCATCCACGTTCAATTCTTTGTGTGGCTTGGTGAGTAAAAACATAGTTAAATTCAGGAAGTGGTGAATCATCAGAAAAAATAGTTTTTATCAATTCGTCATATGCGATTTTCTCTTTTTGAGAGCGGGTGATGACATGTATTTTTTTAAACTCCCAGCCAAGGTCCATCGATTTTTTAAGAGCCATGAGTCTCACTGCCATAGCACTAGGACCGAGGCTACAGATGATAGCATCAACTTCCAAATTCTTTACAGGCTTGATAAATGAGTCTCTTCTCAATTTATAAGCTTGAACTAGGTATGCTTCCATAAACTCTATAGACAGATTCAAAGGGTTACACTCGCTGTATTCAAAAAAGTTCGCATCAACCTTATAGAAGGTCTTGTCGAAGAAATCATGAATAGCTTTAATATCCATCTCAGGAGAAATAAAGGGTGCTATTTCACCCTTTTTGTGAGGACAAATTTCCTTTGAGGTAATATCAGAAATCCATTCAGCTTTCAAAGCATCTGTATTTATAAAAAATAGAATAAGAGCTAAAGCCGTAATTAAGTCAGATGGCTTCATGATTTACAATATGTGTGAGAAGTCTTGAGGTACTTTGTTCAAGAGAAAAGCTGCCAGTATCAAGGATAAAGAGTTTATTTTGTAAAGCTTCGTTTCGAAGGTGATTAGCCCAGTTCATCATAGTTTGGTTAGCAAGTTCTGGCTGTCCACGCTCTTGAAGTCGTGAGTAGCGGATTTCATCATTGCAGTCTATCAGAATAATCTGAGCCTCTAGCCCTGTAGCTTTGAGTGCCTCTTTGACAAAAGAAATCCTCATCTGTCCCTCAAAAATGACTGTGGAATCAGAAATATAGTTTTTTTTAATTTGTTGCATCCACTCTAGCGTTTTAGACTTTTGCCATTGTTCTACTGATCCAAATTCGGTAATCATTACATCGCGGTCAGGGACCCCGATAGAGTCAAAATGTAGAAAAACAACGTCGCCAACAGCTGTTGATGATTTTAGCTCTTTCAGGATAGATGTTTTTCCAGAACCCGATGCACCTGTAAGAACAATGAGTTTTTCATGGGTTGCATTCATACTGGATAATCCTATGTTTATTAATCTACAAGGCTACTATCCTACCATTTATCGAATAAACTTTCATTCTTTAAAAAGTATAAATATTTATTGATACGATTATTTATCAACCTCTAAATTTGTACAGTTTTGCAAGCAAAATTTCATATGTGGTATTATTTCCAAGACAATTTTTGAGCTAGGTTACAGGCAACATGTCTAAATATAATTTTTTTGAAAGTCCGTTTAAAGGCATCCCACTTGATGAGCAGGTCAAAAACCCAAATATTATTGTAGGTCGTTATAGTTACTATTCTGGTTACTATCATGGTCATTCGTTTGATGAATGTGCACGTTATCTCATGCCTGATAGGGATGATGTTGACAAACTAATTATTGGAAGTTTTTGCTCCATAGGAACAGGAGTTTCTTTTGTCATGGCAGGTAATCAAGGGCATCGGACGGAATGGGTTAGCACATTTCCTTTCTTTTATGTTGATGATAAATGTATGGAAGAAGCTCCAAATGGTTATCTTAGTGCAGGGAATACAGAAATTGGCCATGACGTATGGATTGGTGCTGAAGCAATGATCATGCCTGGAGTAAAGATAGGGAATGGAGTGATTATAGGTGCTCGTTCGGTTGTTACAAAAGACATCGAACCATATACTATTGTGGCAGGGAATCCCGCAAAACCGATTCGTAAAAGATTTACCGAGGAGCAAATAAAACGATTACTAGAAATGGCATGGTGGAATTGGCCTGAAGAACGTTTGGCTCAATCCATGAAATTATTATGTTCTGAAGATGTAGATGGCATATATGATGA
>JAEORY010000441.1 GCA_016840645.1 Candidatus Borrarchaeota archaeon
GGGAGAACATGTCCAGCGCCTGATCAAGGCAATGAATGCAAAGATTGCCGGGCATGCTGGGACCCTTCTGTTAAAAATGTGGCTTACGGTAAACACTAGTGAGCCACGTTTTCAAACATCCAAAATATTATGAAGAGCTCAGGAAGAAGGGAAGGGAAAACTCCAAGCAGCAAGCTGCAAGCGACGAGCCTCAAGCAACAAGCAGCAAGCCTCAAGCGCCAAGCGATTCAAGTCGCAAGCGGCAAGCGTCAAGCCCCGAGCAACAAGCATCAAGCGACAAGCCGCAAGCGGCAAGCTCCAAGACGTCTTTGCCTTCATAAAGAAAAATCTCATTAAGTTTCGAGTCTCTAGGAGCGAGCTTCTGAACTATGATAAATGTATCCAGAGGATGTCTCACGTGAAACGATATTTGGTGTGGTGAGAGCCGTACTTTTTTACTCTTCGTTACTTTTAGTTCAACAGTGAAAAAGTGGCAATTATTATTATACCCCAATAAATCGGGAGTACCGAAAGAGCTAAGGTTTTCAAGGCGTGTCCACGTAATTTCTCTAAAATTTTTCTTAACATATTGCCAAAATTTTGTTTCAGGTTTCAAAGTAATTAGACCTTTCTCAAAACCTTACCCATTCTCCATTTCTCAGGCTCAATTGTGATAACTAGTCTATGAGTTTCTCTTACACCCAACAATTTATTTTGCAACAATTTAATTTCTTTTATGTCAAAAAATTCTCCGTTAGGAAGACACACTTGAACTCTTGCCTCCTGTGAAACCGGAGCAGTCATGAATTTATCTAAGGCTTGTTTTAATAACTTTCCGCTAATCATAATTTCTAAGGGTGTTTCCACTCTCGCTTCCACACCCTCAATTCAATGTTTATAGTTGACACTAACCAGTTAAGTTGCCAACAATTGACTTCTACTCTAAATTACGTTATTAGTCAACACATGGGTTTACCAAAAAAATTAACAGAAATGCAAATGAAGTTTGCATATGAACTTGTAACGAATGAAGGCAGAAAAACGGCAACAGAGTGTGCGAAAGATGCAGGGTATGATCCGGACTCAGCTCACGTTAGAGCTTCTGAACTTCAAAATCCAAAACGATATCCACTTGTAGTTCAATACATTGGTGAACTCAGGGAAGAGTGGCAAAAGAAATATGAAGTCACTTATGAGAGACATATATCAGAATTAGCAAAACTAAGAGAAGAGTCCAGAAAAAAAGGTGCTTGGTCTGCAGCTATCAACGCAGAAGTTGCACGTGGTAAAGCGGCTGGATTATATGTTGAACAAAAGATAATTCGAACAGGGAAACTAGAAGACCTGTCAGCAGAACAATTAGAATCACGTATGAAACAAATAATGGAAGAATACTCTCCGATACTTGAAGGAGTCGAAGTAGAAGAGTTGAAAGAAAAAGTAAAATCACTACCAGAGAAATCAGATCAAGAGTCATAAGATTAATTGTGGGAGCTTTTAACCCCCACAAAATTTTTTAAATTAATTATTAGAATCATCCTCATCAGAATCATCCGAATCATCTTCATAAGAATCATCAGAATCATCTTCATCTTGTATTTCTAAGATGTCATAGATTTTTGTAATCTTTTCTTCCAAAGATTCAATCTTCTCTTCCATCTGTTCTATTTTGTTTTTATTTTCTTCTTCGTTTGATCCAAACATATGTCCCTCCGTTTATATGTTAATCTTTTCCAGTTTCTTTATGCATCCAATTGGGAATACATTTCTGTCTGAAAAAGACTCGAATGAACTATCATAGGAGGCAAACGTTTTCAGCATATTATTATCCTTTGAAAAAACATATGCATGAGTAACCATTTCAGCCGGTTTCATTTGATTAAATTCCTCTACATCAGCATGCCCACTGTCACCTAATATATCTAACCATACTATTTTATAGAAATAGTAACGTTTTTTATTGATAACAACTGATTTATACTTAGATTTTTTCTTAACCATAGAGTTACTTATATAGGGTCTAATATATATTTCATATTATAATTACAAAATTTTTGGCATTTTTGAGGTAACAAAAGTAACAAACATAAATTAACCCTTATATATCAAGGGTTTTAGTCGATTTTTTCTGTTACTTTTCTGTTACTTTTGTTACTTTTGCTCCTCGCCACTCGCTTAAAAGCATTGGTATTAGCAGATTCTAGACGATTTGAGGAAAAGTAACACGACTGAAGTCGATTTTTTTCAATAATATCAGATACTTGCGAGAGCTTCTTCAACCATTTTTCATAAATCTGCCCCCTGCTGCTCGCCTCTTGCCGCCAGAAACTAGCTGCCAGCATATCACATTCCCGTGTAAGTTGTTTAACTATCATGTCTTTGCTCATAGTATTGATTCACCCTTTCTAACCATTTCCATTTATATTCTCGGAATTCCTTACCATTGATAATAAATCGTTGGAAGAAACAATCCGGTGTACACATCAAGATGACCGTTTGTTCGATATTAGTTCCAAACATGTAGTCATGAGCGGTTGCATACGCAGCGCCTTGAAGCTTGTAATCTTCAATCCATTCTGCCTTTTTAGGCTTGTTAGATTGTTTAAAGTCTATTATACTATCTCGCCCCTGATAAATCCCTACTAAATCCGTTGCACCTGCATACAATCCAGGATAGGCCAAAGTCGCCTCAGAGGCCCATATTTCATCCAAATCTTTAAAACCCTGGTCGATGATCGTATTAGCCATTCTATGCGCTTCTCCGCCCGTCTCAGTGAGATCTAGGACGTTTTCTCCTAGTATATAACCCTCTAATATTGAGTGCATTTTAGTACCACGTGCACCTGCCGTATTTTTAACACGTTCTGCCTCAATTTCGCCAACTTTAGCTTTCCACTTTGCTAATGAATCCTGTTTCTCTTGGGATTGCGTTGCAGATAATATCGTTGTAACAGAGGGTAATTTTTCGTCATTAATTGCATAATGTCTTTTATCGTTAATCAGTTCCCGCACTGACTTTGGATATTCAAATTGTTTATTCCACTTTAGAGTCATTCTAAACTACCTTCCGCTATACATCATTAATAAATAAGTTATTAGGACCCCTGCAAATAACCACCAGTCACCGTATTCCATTAGTTTAACCTTTCATCTTCTAAACCATGATACATTTCATACCATGCTTTACATTCTTCATTCGGACATTGATACATAGATACAATTAAATATTCTGAATCTTCTTGACCAATGTCTTCAGTATCATAATCGTTTTGCCATATCAATTCTTCGCCGCAACTAAAACATTTTGGAATCATTCTTCCCCCATATCATATTGTTTTCTTGATTGTGTAAATTCAGTCATAACTGCATCCCATGTTTCAATCGGTGGAACTAATTTTTCTTTTCCAGCACCTTCTGAATTGTCTTCATCTGTTCGCCATTCTAAATTGCAAACTCTATAATCAAATTTCATATTGTTTTTGTGATGTACAATTCTTTTGTTTTCTGGATTCTCGATAAAAGCATCTGCAACCATTCTATGAAGTTTAAATTTTTTATTGCCTGCTTTTTTAAATGAAGTGTATGGGTAAAACCCTCTATTCAAAGGCACTCTTGGTGTTGGAATATGATCTTTTCGATGAACACTTTGTATCCAGGGAAATACTGGTTTGCTAAACCATTTAGGAATATTATTTCTTTTTAAATGGACATCTTTAAAAAAATGATAACCGCCTGAAGAATGGATTATGTATTCTCCTTTATCAAAATAACCGGGATACACTTCATTAATATCTACACTGTGTACAACAGTGACACCATTAATATTAATTTCAAGTTCTTCGTCTTGAAATAGACTAGGCGTAATTCTTGATTCTGACATAATTAACTCTGTTATCTTTATCTCGTTTTCGATCTTTCCATCTTAAATCTATTTCCATTACTTGATCTTTGTCACCATAACAAATTTTAATTAAATGTCCTTGCGCTGTATCAGACACCCAATATTTTTTATAATTATTTATTACGATATGTTTTGTTTTTAACATTCAATATCCT
>JAEORY010000442.1 GCA_016840645.1 Candidatus Borrarchaeota archaeon
ACTATTCGCCAGAGGATAGTAGAACAGTTAGGTGCAGAACATACGTACGGATACGTCACTAAATACCAGCGTAACAAGTTAGGGCTGGAAAAGTCTCATGTTAATGATGCGTTTGTTATTGCTGGAGGAACGGATCAAGAACGTTGCAGACCGTATGAGGTGATGCAAGTGAGACGAAATAATCGTTCTATACAGACGAATAGAAAGGGTTACAAGAGAGCTATTAGAAAAAATCACTATGCCCTACAACCATATGATCTTGTGAAGTATAACAATAGAATGTATAAAGTAAAAGGAGTCCATTGTTACGGAAAGCGTGTTATTTTGGAAAATCCTAAAGGAAAAAATCCAAGTGTTGTAATTAAAAAAGTAGAGTTGATTAAATATGGAAAAGGGCTATTATTTACGTTCAAAAACACTTAATGGGCGCAATTCCTCCTTCCAACAAGTTGGGGGGTCTCCTTGAGGTGGTAATTATAAAAAATAGAGTTAAAAGAATCACAATGATCGGCACAGGATACGTAGGCTTGGTCAGCGGTGTTTGTTTCGCCAAACAAGGCTTTTCTGTTAAATGTGTGGACATAATACCTGAGAAAATTGAGGCGATCAATTCAGCTCAACCGCCTATTTATGAAAAAGGTCTAGACGAACTTTTAAAAGAAATGGTCAGCACTGGAATGCTTAAAGGAACTACTCACACTGAAGAAGCCATATTAAACTCAGACGTAGCATTTATTTGCGTTGGCACACCATCTAAAGAAAGTGGAGAAATGGACACCGTTTGGATTGAGTCAGCCGCACGAGATATTGGCAGGGCTCTAAAGAAAAAAGATGAATATTTTGTGGTCACAGCAAAGTCCACAATCGTGCCGGGTACAACGGATTCTGTAATTATGCCTATACTGGAGGAAGAATCCGGAAAAGAGGCAGGAAAAGATTTTGGAGTAGCATTTTGTCCTGAGTTTCTTCGAGAAGGAAATGCTATTGAAGATTTCTTGAAACCTGATCGAGTAGTTATTGGCGCAATTGATGAACTCTCGTACGAGACAGTTCGTGAGTTATTTGATTGGGTTCCTAAAGAGACCCCCATTCTCAAAACAGACCTTAGAACCGCAGAAATGATTAAATATGGCGCGAATTCCTTTTTAGCTACAAAAATCTCGTTTATCAATACTATTTCAAATATGTGCGAGGCACTTGGTGTCAACGATATCTATGAGGTAGCAGAAGGCATTGGGCTTGATTTTCGAATTAGTCCATATTTTCTTCGGGCAGGTGCAGGGTTTGGAGGCAGCTGCTTCCCAAAAGACGTGAAAGCGATCATTGCAGCAGCAAAAAAGGCTAATTATGATCCATTACTACTTAATTCTGTGATTGAAGTAAACAAGAGACAGCCTTTACGCCTAATATCAATGTGTAAAGAGGTAGTCGGCAACGATCTCTCTGGAAAGCAATTTGCAATTCTTGGTCTTGCATTTAAACCAGATACTGATGATATACGCGAAGCGCCCGCTATTATTGTAATAGATGACCTGCTGAAGAATAATGCAACAATAAAGGCGTACGATCCAGAGGCAATGAACAATATGAAACAACTTTTTGGTGAAAAAGTTCAATTCACTGAGAGCAAAGAAGCGGCCTTAAGAGATACTGATGTATGCATCATTGTCACAAATTGGAAGGAATTCACGGAACTTCAACCAAATGATGTCAAAACTCTAATGAAGACGCCTATTGTGATTGATGGACGAAAGACTGTGGATGCAGAAACATTTCTCAATGCAGGAGTGACCTACAGAAGAATAGGGTTGAAAAAATAGATCTAAATTAACCGCTTTTTTTCTAGTGCCCTTTTTGATCTCAAAAATCAATCAGCAAAAGACTACGCTGCACTCTTTAACAGCGGGGCGCTAAAGCTTTATTTATTGCTGAAACAATGTCCTTCCAAGTATCGATGGGATAAACATTTCCGTTATAAGCTAACTCGTCAGCGAACTCAGGGTCTCCATCCATTGCGAGTAGAACATTGATCCTATCAAATAATCCAGCCTGAGCGATCGGACGGGGATCCCTCCCCTCAGTCCAGACAGCATCGGTCAATAGAAATGCTTCACGCTGCGTATATTTTACTTTTGCTGTCTCATCTATGCCCATTTGCAATGCTGAAGCTATATTCGTCAGATAACCTGCTTCAATAGTCAGCACATCATTAACGACTTGCTCAACAGCTAAGTTCTGGTTTATAGGCTTAACTAAAAATGGTTTAGAATGGAAAGCAATGATTGAGTAGTAATCGGTGCGGCGAAATAGACTATATGCTAGAACTGAGGCTGCCAATGCAGCCAAACCAATTTTCCTTTCATACATTGATTCCGACGCGTCTAGAAGGAGGACATAAGTGCGCTTGACTCGTTTTCTTTTACGGACAAGAATTTCATCTTGCGTGAAAGACGGACGATTTTCTACGAATCTTTCAAGTGTACGATGTAAATCAATTTGACATTCTCCGTCAAACCGTGACGGATGAAACTTGCCATTTCTCTGGCCATATGGCGCAACCATTTGTGCTCGCGAAAGGATTATGCGCGTCGACAGTTTTCGTGCGAGCAATTCACGCTCCCGATTAAGGGTTTTTCTTAATAGAGAGTAAAGTTCTGGCGCTTCTGGCCTGTTAAAAATTTCATTAAACTTCTGATTGGTTATCTCAGAAAGATCATCGCCGACTTTCCTTTTTAAACTTCTCTTTGATAGCAGGAATTGCAATAATGCTTTTGTATCTGCATTTTGGATAGCTGTTTCAATCTCTTGTTGAATCGCATCTCCTTCTGTAATCCATGTATCAGTTTCTGATGTGGAAGAAGAAGGTTCAGATGGAGTTTTAGTTTTTTCTTCTTTTTCAAATTCGTCTTTCAATTCATCTTCTTTCTGTTTAATAAGTCCTTGAACGATTTCCCGAATGACTTCTTCCTCAGTTTTTTCTGAAGTTGCTGAAAGCCAGATCTTAGAACTGTAAGTCAAACATGCACAATCGATAATATCTTCAATAGTGAGATGATGATCCTTAATTGTCAGTTTTTCTGTGCAGACAAGCACATAATCTATTGCTCCCCTTACACTTGCGCCTAGACGTAAATCGGGATGATTTCGAGTCTGTATACCGATTTCTACTCCTAGTTCAATTAATAACTCATTATCACTGCCTGTATTTACTCGCACAATTTCTAATTCTTCATCCTTTGACTGATAATCCAAACGAAGCTTAGTAAAACGATCGAGAATTGCGCGGCTAATTCTTTGAACTCCAATGTCATCATAAGGATTCATAGCTGCTACAATGCGAAAATCTTCTTCTGCGCTAATTCTACCATATCTGGGGACATGAATTTGTCTTTCTGAAAGGGCTACGACTAGACTATTAAGAGCATCAGGAGGGGCACGATTTAATTCTTCTATGTAAAGTATTCCTCCATTTCTCATAGCTTGAGCAAGAGCACCTTCTCTGAAATTTTCTGGAATATACCCAGTCTGCAATACCATAGCAGGATCAAAATAGCCAATTAATTTTGAGGCCGTAAGATCTTCATTACCTTCAACAAAGTAAAATGGTACATCTAAGATATCACTTAGAGTTCGTAAAATTGTAGTTTTACTAACTCCTGGAGGTCCTTCGAGGAGTATGGGTTTTCCAGATAATAACGAGCTTAATATCAATAGTATCTCTTTTTTTCGTCCCACCACATTTTCAAATGCTTGCTCAGCAACAATTTTTGTTTCTGAAGTACTGAGTTTCGCTAAGATCCGTGTCATTTACCGCACCATTCAAATCCAGCAATATACCCTTAGATTATCTGTTAATGAATGTTTCTTTAATCCAAGCTTGTTTTTGGTATATTTGTTCTTACTCTTTATTTGAATTTCATCTGAGGCAAGAAGAAACTCATTGCCTAAAACTCATTCGCGAATATCGCATTAGTATGATCAACTTTTTTTGCTCATAAGGTACTTAACACTTATATTTTCAAAATG
>JAEORY010000443.1 GCA_016840645.1 Candidatus Borrarchaeota archaeon
AACTTGTTGACTATCTTGAAGAACAATGTGAGATACTCACGAGGAAAGCGGTCGGATTTGCCAAACACGCCGGACGAAAGAAAGTTATGATGTCCGACATCTCTTTAGCAATCAAAGGTTAAATGTGTGCGTCGAATCTTTCTTAATACCCCTTTTTCTTTTTTTTTATATTTTAAAATCCGCTATGCTAATCATATATCTTCCTATAGCTAATCTAGCAATTTTTTGCACAATTTATAAAAAGTTGATTTTATTGTGATTGACTTAAAGAGTGGATTCTGATTGAACTATATGTTTGTGCGCGTGTAGCAAATCACCCAAATAAGTCGCCTTCGAATCACACTTATGTTATAGATATAGTCTCTGATTGCCTCCAATAGCGCGCGCGCTATGATGATCATTAAGACTTTCGTTGAGTATCGAGTTCATGATGAGTTTAAATTGGGGAACTTGGTTGAGGCAACCAGAAGCTTTATATATTGGCTTAGGACTGAATACTTTTCAGAAAGAATGTAATCAATTCATTCTTTGAAGTGGAGTTGATTTTATGGCTCGATTAGCAATTGCCCCAGTTAGAGATCTTATGAAAGACTCTGGCGCGAAATTGGTAGCTAAGGGCGCTGTAATGAAACTTGTTGACTATCTTGAAGAACAATGTGAGATACTCACGAGGAAAGCGGTCGGATTTGCCAAACACGCCGGACGAAAGAAAGTTATGATGTCTGACATTAACCTAGCAATCAAAGGTTAAATGTGTGCATCAAATCTTTCTTAATTACTCTTTTTTCTTTTTTACTTTTCTTAAAATCAGCGTAGCAACTTAATTCTTCAACTTTAAGAGTTTTTTTGAGTTCTTAGCTTTCCTTTTTCTATTTAGAACCATAAAAGTAATTTAAACTAACCTGCTCCCTTCAGTGCAGGGCAGTTATGGTTTTCTGGCAATCTATGGTCATAGCAGAAGAACCCCTCACATCGCCAACACCTAAAAGGAAGAAATACCGCTTTTCCACATTGTTCACACTCACTAACAAGCACAGATTTTATTTTAGTATCTGGTTGTTCCTCTGATACACTCTCTGATGAACTTCTAATGAATCGTGGAATAAATGGCATTTCTGAAGCATCAATGATTTCAATCTCTTTTCCTTTTCGTTCCCTGAAGAAGTTCC
Source organism: Candidatus Borrarchaeota archaeon (assembly GCA_016840645.1). The sequence goes on from JAEORY010000443.1 coordinate 1,170, forward strand.
AATAGATTAACGCAGCAACAATTAACACGCCAACTCCCAATAAAACCCAGATGAATGGTGATACACTTAAAAAAAGAAGGATTATCCAAAAGAATGCAGATAAGGCAATAGAGACAACCCATGCAGTCTTATTCCAGTTGTAAATCTTCTTTCCATCCAAGAGAGAGACTGGTAATAAATTAAACACAGCAATAATAGCATTAAGCTGGGCAAGTATTACAAGAAATGGTTGGCCAACAATCTCGAATGGTAAAAGCGGAACGAAAAGAAGGCAGACCCCAATCAATATGAAATTTGTTATTGGTCCTGCCAAAGAAATTCTTCCATTTTTCTCTCGTGTGATATTTGCCCCAGAGATCATCACAGCCCCAGGTCCAACTAATTTAAACGGAGAAACTATTGAGATTATAGTAAGGACGACGCCAAAAGGAATAAGTCTGAATTCTCCCCAAAAACCATATTTTTGAGCCACGAATTTATGTGCTAACTCGTGAAGGATGAAAGCAGGTGCTGCTAGGAACGAAACTAACACAAATAAGAATATTTGATCCTGGTTCATTGCAATATCCGCAAATAAATTTAGTGGATCGAAAAAGAAAGATCCTATCACCAGTGACACAAGAACGGTTCCTACTAATATATGAATTATTTCTGTAGATGAAGTTCGTTTTTGTGGAGGTGCATCATAGGGAGGCGGCCAGACCATATTTACATCAACTTTTAGACATTAATGATTGTTATTCAGAAACTTTGTTTAATGAGCGTATAACATTTTTTTTAAAGTACTTTAGCTTTATAATAACTTCCTTTTTGGTATAATTCTCTTTAGGACAAAAAAATGTAAAACCCTGCATTGAGATTCAATTAATCTCTTAAAAAATTATTGAAAGCGGCTATGAGCCGAACATGGTGTCTTTTTCAGATAACTCATTAATATAGGCATTATATCGAGGCCTCGAATTCTATTAAGCCCGCCTAAAGCACAAGCCCTTTCTGAAAATGACTGAACAGAATCACTACGGACTTCTGGGCCAGCCATTAAGACTGTCTAATACGTTTAAATTCTCATCAACAGTCACAAAATTGCCTCGTAGAGCCACATCGCCTTACTTAACTTCCAATCCTACAACAACTCTATCCGATAACAAAGTGATACTCTCATATATCACTTGCTCACAATGGGAGAGCAACTAGCTAGTTTAGAAGATGTCGACAAGGTTCTCGAAAAGAATCCAGAGACATATGATGATTTTTGGGATTTTTTGGATAGTTTCACATCAAAGCACGAACACTAATACTCTTAAAGAAATAGAGTTCGAGTTAGAGTTAGTAACGGATAACCAATCCCGCCCTAAAGGACAATTCGACCTGAGATACCTTTAAGTATTATAGGTTTCCTTATGTAGAACTATAGAAGCCTCGTATTATGTGAACTACCTAATGTTTAAGCCGATGAGGCTTCCTGCTTCAACCATTCGACTCGATCCCCTATGTGAGGTTACAGAGGTTGCGATATCAATATGCATCACTTCAGTACGCACCGTAAGTACTATACACTATCTCAACAACAGAGTAGATACACCTAACGCACGTCATCACCACTGTAAAGAGTTGGTGTTTTCTTGCTTCGCTCCAAGTAAAACGCTTTAGATTTTGAATGCAATTAACTGGCTATGAGAAGAAGGTGTTACTATACAATTAGAAATGGTTCCATGTCAAATTCTGTTTATAGTAGGAGTAATCATCATTTTGGGATTTGCTTCGGGTAAACTTTTCCAAAGAGTAAAAATTCCACGAGTGGTTGCCTTCGTACTCATAGGTCTGATTCTGGCTAATACTGGTGTTATACCGTCCTGTGCAATAGAATGCTTACAACCTGTAGTCGATTTAGCTCTAGGATTTATCGGCTTCACAATTGGAAGCCAACTAGAGCTCAAAAACTTATTAAAAGGTTCTAAAAGACTTTTTATAATACTTACCTGCGAAGCGATGGGCGCATTTGTTCTTGTTACATTAGCATTCTACCTAGTATTCGGAGAATTTTACATTGGCCTCATTTTCGGAGTTTTGGCATCCGCAACGGCACCTGCAGCTACTATCGAAGTGATTAAAGAGTGTTGTGCAAAGGGCGATCTGACTCAAAGGATAATCTTCATCATTGCATTAGATGATATTTTAGCAATCATATTATTCGATTTTGTAATGAGTTATGCCTCATCTCAATTCGTATGGGATTTGATTATCCTTTTAACCCCTCTACTAAACATTGCTGTTTCATTATTGCTAGGAGGTTTGTTAGGATACGCTCTTGCAAGGATAGAAGAATCATTTAGAAGTGAAACCGAATGGCTGATATTAACGGTTGGTAGCGTGATTTTAGCTACAGGCACAGCTCAAATTTTTGGAATCTCAAGTATTTTGACAAATATAGCTCTTGGAGTAGTTATGGCAAATTCACATACCATAGAAATTAAAACATTCGAGAAAAGACTTGACATCATTATTTTGCCCCTTTTTATCGGCTTTTTCGTTTTAATAGGTGCTCGATTGAATTTAGAGATTATTCTAGAGGTTGGAGCTTTAGCAATCATTTATATATGTGCCAGAGCTGTGGGAAAAATATTAGGTGCGTATGGAGGCTCTAGATTAGCACAGGAGCCTCCAAAAATCGCAAATAATCTTGGATTAGCTCTCATTTCTCAAGCAGGTGTGGCATTAGCGTTGGCATATCTTGCAAGTACCCAACTTGCGATGCTTGGAAATGCTGCTGTCGGTATACTCATTTTTGATGTAATTACAGCCTCAGTCATCATAACAGATTTAATTGGTCCTCTTGCTGTTAAGTTTTCTTTAAAGC
>JAEORY010000444.1 GCA_016840645.1 Candidatus Borrarchaeota archaeon
ACTCTCTTTCGTCATCCTAAATCAAAGATTGGAGTGGAACTTCATCTCGATGAAGCCGAGGAAGATAGAATCGCTAGTATTTTTCGATCAATTACCCCGGCCAGACGGTTTACCTTTGAAATAAAAGAATTAAGAGAACAAGAAATTGGTCCCTGTGAAGGAGGCAGTTTTCACCTTGTTGTTATATTTGATTGTAGTCAAGGCCAATCTAACCGTATAAGACCAGCTACACATCCTATTCAACCTTTAGCACTAACTCGAAGAATAGTTTATAGGCGTGCTTATAAAACAGTAGAACTTGAACCAGCGCCTGGAGGTCCCTTTGATGCCTATGATAAGATTGTTAGTCGTCTATCATATGGTAGTGGTCCATCTTATCTGTCGGTGCATCAAGATGAAAATCTGCGAAATTCATTGAATGAGGTAGCGTTAAATGCACCTCTTTTTGCTCTAGCAGATCGTCACATTGACAGAGACCTTATGCTTGGGGCACTACGGATTATGACGGCAAAAGAAGGCGAAAGAGATGTAGCTGGATTTGTAAGGTCTACAGATGCTTTCAGGCGACCATTACGTGATGTGGTTAGGAACTACAATTCGTTTATCAGCCCTAATGAGCTAGATGATCTCCTCGGACAATTAAGTGACTTGCTTGATTCAGGTTTATTAAATCTTCGCCCTGATGCATCTGGTAGAACAAATCACAATAGAATAAAAGGTTTTCTTGGAATGTTAATTGCAGCACGCTGGTTCTTATCGGTGGGGAAATCTAGTGAACGTTTACTTGTTAGTTTAGATAGTTCAGATGCAAGACGTTGGATGCATCTATCCGAGGATCCATTACAAGCAGATCTTCTTGGATTCATATGGACCTCAGAACATTGCACAATAAGTGTTCTTGAAGTGAAAGCTGTTCAAGCTAGAGATACGGAATACAAAATAAAAAATGGAATTGTCCAAGGGCAAGCGATAAAGCAAATGTTATCTACAAAACGTTTAATTAGTCAGGTTTTTTCATCTGATCGTGACAAAGAGGTTATCACAACACCTGCTAGAAGAGAAATACTCAGAGAGCATTTATATCGTGAACTTACAAAACGTTCTTATTCACCGAAAGATAGAAAAGTATGGACAGAAAGAATTGAAAAACTTTTTAATTGCGAAGCTTCAATCGAATTTCGCTGCCATCTAATTGATGTCAGATTGGGTGTTGACAATGCTTCACTCGAGGAACGATCAGTAACAGCTCTTGAAGATGATATTAGTATACCAATCCAAATAACACAATTAAATGAGAGACAAATTGAAGGTTTAAGCCCTCATATTGGAAGTGAAGGTGTTCAAAAAAAAGTCGCAGCACCAAAAAAGGCTGTTGATAAAAGTAAAAAAATGATAAAGGAATCTGAGTCAGTTGAGCAAAAAAAAGATGAAGGACAAAGTGATTTGGAAGTCCTTACTCCAGATACACAGGTATTGGAAGAGGTAAATATGGATGATATTTCAGGTAAAGAAAGACCGAAAGCCTACCTTGGAACCACAACTGGTACATATGGGAAGGCCCAACAAGTCTGGTTTGATCCTCAATTACCTGAAGAGCGACTTCCAAATCCTCATATACTCATTACAGGAGAAACAGGGAGTGGCAAAACACAAGCAATCAAAGCTATTGTAAAAGACTTTCGAAAATATTCTATTCCTACTTTAATACTTGATTTCAAGGATGACTATTCTGAATCGCAATATGCAAATTCTGAAAACTTAACGGTGTACGACCCAAGCTTTCATCAACTACCATTTAATCCACTTGTACCCGCCATTGATCCAAGAACAGGTTATGTCAATCCTCTTCATCATTTACATCAATTAACTGAAATAATCAAACGTATTTATGGCCTTGGTGATCAACAGGCATATCGTCTCCGTGAAGCAATCAAGGAAACATACGAATCAATAATAGTGCCAACGCGACCATTTAAACCAGATGCAAATCAAATTTACCCTGCATTTGAGACTGTAAGTGATTATCTAGATCAAGATAAAGACGCGAAGTTATTAGGAAGGATGTCTCCTATATTTGATCTAGGGCTATTTTCTTCTGAAATTAAAGAGGTTGATTTTTCAACAGTCCTTAATACTAATACTGTTGTGCGCCTGGCACAATTGCCTGGGGATGAAATAAAAAATTCTGTTGCTGAATTCTTCTTAATGGCACTTTATAATTATTTAATTCGTCAAACTCAGTCACACACGCTTAGCCGATTGATAGTCCTTGATGAGGCATGGCGGTTAATACAATCTCCATTTCTTGTTCCTCTAATGCGTGAGGGTCGGGCCTTCGGTCTTGGTGTAATTATTGCTAGCCAGTTCCCAAAGGATCTACCACCTGAAATAAGTGGTTCAACAGCTACAAAAATATTCTTTAGCCAGACTCATGTAGACCACATAAGAGAAATACTAAGGACAGTCGTTGGTAAAACTTCTGGTCCAGAAGCAGATCATTTATCAGGCCTAATTCGTAACTTATCACCCCTTACTTGTGTGTTGCATAGCAAACAACATTCCCCATACAAGCGTGTAAAAATAAAACCATACTTTGAACGCAATTCATAGCACTTTCAATTATACTTTGCTTGTTGGTATAGATTTTAAATATTTTATGTATCCCTCAGGAAAGCCATATCTTATTGCATTGTTAATTAGCAAATTTAGGTAAGATCGACTAGGCGGTTGATGATTCGATTGTTCTCTATGTGGTAGGACTTTGTATGTTATCACTTCAGAAATTTTAACGCCGTCAAATGAAGTTACTGAAACAACTATCTCATCGTAGCTTTTTTTATGCCCTTCTTTCCGACGAATTATCTCCCGCTCTTCGAGGGTCAATTCCATGAGAAGACCGTATACCACTTCTGTGTCATGGCCTACTATATTTGCAGCCCCAGCTTTTCTTGTAGATGAGAAGTAATTGAAACAGAGTTTATATCCCTGTAGTTTCATAGGTATTATCCACTTTGGGTAGACTCTTGAAAGTGAGTTCCTGTCGCACCAATAGTCCAAATCTTGTCGATCCATATTCGATCCGTACGCAAAATATCTGATCATTTTTTCTACCCCATGTAGGCCTCCGTGCCTCGTATTCCTGCTCAAGTGTTGAGCGTTGCAGAACAATTGTTTTAAAAAAGGTTAAACAATGATACCACTTTTTAAAGATTTTTTCTTTTACATGCATGAATTGTATTGGGCAGGGTAATAGTGATAGTTCGTGTCCATTCCATACGGGGAGCCGCTCGGGACTCGAACTATCTATACTGTAAAGAAGCTCGGGATCTCTATTTTGTGAGAGTAACAATACATCCGAAGGGCATCTAAGAGGGGGAGGGCGATAGGACAGGCAGCGGGTTCGCTTGCTGCCTGTTTTTTTATTCACTTGCTTATACTTACTGACATCCCGAAAGACGTCTTCTCTTATATGCTGCCAGTTTTTGTTAAAGTGCCATGATGAAGCAGGGCAGCAGAGAAGATGGGAGATGTCAATTTTGAATGGTGTATTACACCACAATTGGGCGCCTTTTTGTGTTGTTGTATAGACATTGCTTTAAATCGCGAATTATAATTCTTATTTTCAATTAATTTAAAAGATGAGGCTGAAGACTATTTGTATAGGTTATCTATCAGTGTGGAGGGGAAAAAGTTAAAACACTTGACATTTTGTGTAGCTGTTTGATAGAATGTGCTATCGATTGCAATTTAAAAATTTTCCTTCCATTCCAAAAGAGAGCTCAATATTTAGGATCTGCTTTATTAAGAAAAGTGCCTTCCTGTGGCCGTTGAAACCGAGCTTCTGCAGAGCCCCCGAATCTGTGTTGTTAGAGTATTCAATACATTTGGTAAAACGAAAGTGCTTGTGGAGAGATGGAGGCAGGAATACAATCATATACGACCGCGCAGTTCATTGGGGGTATTGACCTCCGGCACTGGAGACCATCATCCCGATGAGAGCGTAGGTGTTAGGTTTCTCTCT
>JAEORY010000445.1 GCA_016840645.1 Candidatus Borrarchaeota archaeon
GATGAAAGAGTTTTTGTCAATAACGATACAGGCGCAAACACAGGCCTAACAGGTTCATTTAAAATTAATTTTCCTTGCAGAAAACAAGATAATTTCTCAGGCGGGTCGATATATCAGTCTGGAGACTATGGCTTGTATTTAGAAAATCAAGGCCCCCGAGGAGTATTAGACTTTGATGGCGGCGCGAGATCTATTTCTAACATATTTAGCAAGAGAAAAATTAAAAAAACAATTGATGAGTATCCTGTTGTCTACAGCTACGACCCCGCCGCGCAAGCGCGCGCCATCGACGGAGTTAAAGTCTATGAAAAATTAAGTGAATATTCTCCTTATTTGATTTTTCCCGAAGATGAAATTATACTTGGGTGGCAGTTCCCCATACCAGATCAACTTATCGGACTTGGAGGAACAACTTCCTCAGCTGTGTACACGCAGATGTCACTTTACGGAATTACAAACATTACGCTTTTTGGTTCTCAAGTCAAAGAAGGAAAGGAGTTTCACGAACCTGTTAATCAAAATATAGGATCAAACTCAGTTCATGAAATGATCGGAAGTGAAACAGTAACCGATCAGTTTGATTTGGCATTGTCGGGAGAATACACGGGAAGTTTTTTTGACACAGCAATATCCGCAGTTAGTAATGAACCTCTTGTAAGAATAGGTGCAAAAACCTATAGCAAGCTTTCAATATCAGATCGAGATGACAAAGATGACATACTAGGAGTAACAGCAGCAACTTCAACACTACTTGTGCCGGTGTTCGCGGGCATGACGGGCATCAGCGACGGAGATAAATTTACAATAACTGACTATGAAGGCACGCAGTGCAGCTTTTATGCATGGTCAAATCCTAATGGTCCCACTGACGGGTCTCCGCATTCACCACAATTAAAGAAAGATGTTGCAACTCCGTCACCCTGGACGTCGTGGAATTCTGGAAGTTGGGCCGATAGTCCTGTAGATAAGCTTTTATCCAATACGGTTCGGCAACTCGGCTACGGCGGCGGAACCGGAAAATATCAATCTCTTTTTGGATTAGACTGGGACCCGCTCACCAACCCGCCAGCCCCGGAAGACATATCTGGATTTACAAATAATGATTATGCTTTTAAGCTGGACTCTTCCGGAGAAGGCGGAACTGTGACTTCTCGAAGCGGTCTTAAGTCTACTTTTAGAGCGCTGGTTGATGCAATTATCGAGTCTCCGCTAAAAATAACAGGAAGTGTGACAGATATCGGAACGCCTCCTTTTATATCATCGACTATTTTTAGTCTAAAACAACTAGCGCTAGGTGTAAGAGGAAATAACAGAGAAGTAACTTATACAAATTCAGATGATGTCTATGCTGACGATCATGTTGCAATTGGATCAGCAAGGACATTTAATTTACCAGATTTTTCTGGTGGAACAACTGCAGAAAAAGTAAGCTTTACAAAAACTTCATCTACAAGAGACGCAGAAAGAGTTTATGTAGATAGTTTACTTAAAAATGAAAATGTAGGATACAGCAATAGCAGTTTTGGAACTATGCAAACTGATGGGTCCCCAATTAGGCCAAAATATTATCTTAGTTCAAGAAAATTTGGCCAAGCTGTCGACTTTATCGAGCAAGGCCGAGACAGCAAAACAAGACAAGATCTAGCAGTTAAAAGAAGTGGTTTAATCGTTTCTCGAAAGGGGGGTGCACTAAAAGAACCAGTGTCAGTTACTTTTGTAAGCGGATCAGATGAAAATAACACAGGTGCAAGATCTTTTAAAAGAATTTCTCCAGATGACGCTGTTAACTCAGTAAATAAAACATTAAATTCAGCTTTGACAGGCGCTTTTTACGATCCTGCATAGTTATATTAAGGTGGTAAACTATGGCTGGAATATTAGATAGCAAAACAAGATTTATCGACATGATAGTGACCCAGGAAGGGAAGCGACAAATCGCAAGCGGAATGTTGCGCGCTAAATACGCCTCTATTAGTGACGCTGAAACTTTTTATGATGCCTTAGAAGTTGATGATGTTAGTAATAGAATATTTTTTCAAGCAATGGATTCTCCCAACAATGTCATTGTTTTAGAAAAAGACGACAGCGGTAAAATGATTGAGTTCAACTTTTCTCCTACAGGAAGTATTGTTGGAAATGATATATTTGAAAAAGATACCACTATCACAAGTAGCCTTAGATTGCAAGCAGTAACAGGATCAGCTTTTGCTTCTTCAGCAAAAAGCATAATGAATTCTTTTACTTCTCATTTTGACTCACTACAGACTTTAAGTACTTTTGAAAAAGGTGGAAATGATTTTGAACTAAGTACAGAAAGAATTAATTTTGCTATTTCAAATAGTGTTCCTTTTCCTCTAGGACCTCACAGCGAGACTATTAATGTTAATGATGCTGAACCTTTCTTTTTAGACTCAAAATTAACACATTTACCTAATTTTGACTTTTTACCTCCTGTTAATACTGACGGTTCTAATTACGGACAGTATGAAGATATTAGAAGTTTAAAAAGAGAAACATTAAATGATATTAAAAAATATTTAGGTAATGAAGGGTTTAGAGACACAAATAAAGAATCAGGTATAAGGCTAAGAAAATCAAATTCTCGTATGCGTACTGATAAAGTAGGTGATTTTGATGTAATCAATAGGGTGTCACTAAGATCGCCTTATAACAATAGTTTCAAGCAGTATAAGACTGTATATTTTGATAAAACATCAGATCAGAACAACTTAATTATTCAAATGTTTGAAGACGGACCGGACTCTAAATTAATCAAGTTAGACATTATAGACGCCGGATCTTTTGTTGACAAGGATAGCGAGCTCTACCCTGAAAAAAGAGTATTTTATGCAGGCAAGATATTTATAGATGACTTCAATACGCCTACTTTTATAAACATGTTTACAATTATATTTGAGTAGTAAATGATAACTTCAGTAAAAAAGAAAAAAGTTTTTATATCTAGCACAGCTGAAGACCTTTCAGCACGTGTAGTTGGAAAGCGCAAAGTTGAAGAAAAAAGCAAATTAAGCTCAAAAGAAATAATAAAAAAATATGATGTTCTTACGATTGAATTAGCATGCCTTTTAGATCAGAGAGTTCTTTTAGATGAAAAAATTTCAGATATTAAAGTTTATATTTCCGATGCTAGTCTTGAAGAAATGAGGCAAAGAAGAGATCTCGTAAAAGAAGCATTAAGCCCAAGCTCTGCAAATGAGTCAGGGAGCGCTTTGCGTGACAGAAGAAGAAAAAGAACAAAGCGAGAAACTAGAGGGGATAAAAAGCGTAGGCAGAGGCAAGAAAGGGAACAGGCAAACAGTCCTTCAAGTAGAGAGATAAGATCTAATTTAGCAACAGCTATTTTTGATATCGATAATTTAAATCAAAATTTAATGACTTCAAGAGTTTCAAATTTAAGATTTTTAACAAAGATAGACGTAAATCAAATTCTCGGGCCTTTAAAGATTAAAAATATTCAAAATATCATGCAAAAAGATGAAGATCTTTTTGGTTTTAGAGAAACATATGAGATTAGAAGAGTAAGATCACCTAAGTTTAGAACTTCCCGGAATGGAACAAAAACAGTATCAGACAGCATACCCGTAAGTGGAGCATCAGTAGGTGAATTTTCACTTTCAAGATTTAAGAGAAACTATTTTAATCAAATTAGACTAGGAATAGATCCTATTCAAGTGTTTTCTAAAAAAGATGACTTTATGTCTGTCGAAGATAGGCTAGCAGGAACGATGAGTATTTCAAAAGAAAGATACTCAGAATTGCGTGAGTCATTTAAGCAATACGCAAAAGAAAGCATAAATATCAATACTGAATCTGACTTAGGATTTAAGATAATCAAAAGAAAGAAAATAAATAGAAATAGAATTTGTAAAACTACTTTTGAAATGTCTAGACCTAAAATTGCAACTCTCGCAGGGTCGACAGGCTTTTTAAATCTAGTATTTTTTGCATTTGACAAAGACGGAAGAAGGGTAGATTCTTATGAAAAAAGAGTTTCG
>JAEORY010000446.1 GCA_016840645.1 Candidatus Borrarchaeota archaeon
CAGTCTGAAGATCTTCATAAGTTTGCACCCCCTTTCGTTCAAAATTGATTAAAGATTCGATTTTTCTAACAATAAGGAAGCTTTTGTAAGTGTAAAATGAAAGGGCTCATACACTTATATCTCTACCATTTATGAGCTTTTGCTATATCATGGGGGGTACTTCCTCATTTCAATTTGTATTCGATGAACTGAAATTATGCCCAATGAAATGAGTGCTAGAAATATTCAGCTAAAAACTTTTTCATCTATTCTTTTTCAAGATATGCCCATTATTTTCAAGAATGGTAAAGTTCATATTTTTACCGAAATTCCTGGTATTAAACAATCAATTTTACCTATGACTTCTTTAAAAAACTCAAGAATTGGTCGATTAAAGTTTTCCCAACTGAATCGCTACCTCCGAACCGTCTTAGGGGTCTGTTTCCAGACCCATCTTTGGGGCACAGACCGCTTATCAAAATGCGCACACTGGGTGCGTCTTCAAGATTGTGGACCAGTGATTGTCATTGGCACATACCTCAGAGCCGAAATGGAAGAGTGTATCTTGCCTCACTGCAACAAGTGCCGCACCCAACTTGGCTTCGAGCTTGCTTATCCTTTTCGGCTCAATATCCGCCAGTTCAGCGACTTCAACGTCATGGCATGTAAATGACACCAGATTCTTTCCTTAGTCTTTCTCAAATGAGTTAATTTCTTCAAGTTGACCATCGTCCAATTTGGAGAGGCTGCACACAATTGATGGCACCTCCCTTCCTATGCTGGCCATATCTGGGATTTGACATCTCCAGACAGAACGGAAGCCGTTCTACCAGGAGACGGCCTTGCACATTTTGCGGGGTTTTTCCATGGAAGACCTCCTGAATGGAGGGTAAAGGGGGGAGTAGAAATAACGCTTTCAGAACAGTCAAAATGAGTTGAATGTCAATGAAAACCAGCCCCCTAGATTTCTCATTGAACTCGTTGTTCTTGGCTGCCACTCAAAAAAAACGATTACATGCGGTACCCTTTATTTCTTCCAAAATATGCAACGCAGCACCTAGAATTTGAGTTGCATCAAATGAACGCATTGCACATTGATGCTGTTTTTCAATCAGCCAAAGTGAGAGTTACTTCCACCACTGGATATGTGCTATCGCAAAATGTCATCAATGACAAAGTAGCCATAATCCTGGTACTGACCGGACATTTCAAATGCCTTGAAATGATAAGCATCTTCATTGATGGGTGCACTGCAAAAAACAGGTATATCCTGATGATATTGAGGATCCAGCGTGTGCGAGAGTAAGATTGAACAAACATCACTGGCGGGCAATTCGTCAGAGACGAATTTTACGTTGTTGACCTTGAAGCCTGTCATAATTTCATACCAATATCCATAAATTTCTGTGCTCCAGGGCAAATTCAATAAGTCCGGCCACGCCCTCTCTGTAAGCAGGCACCAACCAATATTTCTGCACTGAAACCAGTGAAAGTCAGGGGCTATAGGCTCAAGACGCATCCTCACAAGACTGTCAAAAATCTTTGCCATGCCTCCCATACTTGGATCTGCATCCAAAACAATCCTGATACCAAGTACCCCATAAGGCTGATCCCAAGTAACATATGGATGGTCAATCTGTGAGCCTGCGGTGGCGAGAGCTGCAACATACAGTTTTTCCTCGTCTTCCGAATCCTCCGTTCTTTTAAGCGCGGCATGCAGCTCAATTTCATCAGGAGAGTAACCAAAAAGAACAAATTCCTGCTCTTCAGCCGAAAGCTTGACAGCGCGGCTGATAACCATTCTGAAAGCGGTCGTATCCTCAATAAGGTCTTCCCTTCCAATAAAGGTATCAGTAATCTTTGATTTTCCCTTAACATACCCATCGGACAAATAGGCAAATCTAACATACCTGCCAGCGTTATCCGACGATATAGAGACATCTGTAGGTGTATTCACGCTCACAATCTCAATTGCATCAGGATTAGGTTCAGAGGTGCCAGGTTTAAACTGCTCCCAATAATAGTTAACATCAATCTCACCGCCATCTGCCATGCAGTTTGCATCACCATCACAAAATTGTGGATAAACCGTAACCTGACCTTCCTGAGACTGAGAAACAAACAGCACTTTAACATTGATATCATTAGCCTCTAGAGGAGGGGGAAACAGCACCATTGCTGTCGCCAAAAATATGAATAGATTTTTCATGAGAGTTCTCCTTTGCCGTTTATTCGTTTGGCCAAAACAAATCAAAAAATGCGCCCAAGAAAATGGAGCTATTTTTGATATCAGTTTGAAAAAAGGTTCCTTCATTAGTTTTGTACTATGCTATTTGCACGTTGAGCCTTTCATCTTATTTCCAGTGCTAAGGGGTGAAGGCATCGGCTCAAATCGTCTCAGGACCGCCATTTGCCAAGTACAGGCCTTTGGCCTAAAGATCATCAAATGAAAAGTCCTGCCCCGAAAAAAAACGCTCCTCTCCCGACAAATTTGCCGACAGCGAGCGTGAAAGCATACCTCTCTTAATAAATACTATTAGCTGAAGTATCCAGTGAAATACAAGATCTAAAAAAGTATAACAAATCTGACGGCTTATGTCAAAGAAAAACCCGCATTAGATGTAACGACGGACACAGCTTCGTTAAGGGACATGGGGAGAAGTCAAAGCATCATTTAACAGCGCGGAGGGGGTTTCGTAATGGAAAATCCTCAGACTCTGAAACGAGAAAAACCTTCGGAGCTCGATAAAAGATGACTTGGACACTGGGTCCGCAAGCGGGAAATGCGATTGGGGGCGGCGCAGTGACAATTCCGCATCTTCTTGAAGCCTACTAGTCCGGAAAGCCTTCGATTAACAGTCCTAAGCTATCATGCTCCCGGATTCAACACCCAACATTCATGGCCCCTTAGGCCACCACAATGCATGAAAATGAGTCAAATATATCGGTTAGATATAAAGATAAATATAGCCTAATAAAGTCTAGATTGGCTTAGTGTTAAAGCTATTTTCGTGTTAAATAAGTCACAACCTGAACCAGCATCAAAAACCCCCTCGCCTATGTTCGAGAAATGGGGTTCCAATATCTCCTCAGTCCATAACAGTCTCTTGGGCTTAAGAGGTGACTTGTAACCTTTGGACTTCAACCAAGTTACTGAAACAGGCCTGAAATGTCGACAATGAGACAATTGCCGGGTGGTTTTTCGGGGGGAATATTATCGGCGGTATGGATATTATGACATAGGGGGGTCTGGGGGGCTAGGGTCCCCTCTGGAGCCGTAGGGATTTTGCTACCATTTTGCTACCATAACATGATAAAACAACCCAAAAGAAGAGAGGCCAGGACGTAACATCCGGCCTCTCGATATTTGATAATTCTTTGCTTTTGTGTATCTAACTATTTGGTATTATGGCGTTTTGACACTCTGCAAAACCGTTATTCACCGGTTCGAATCCGGTTGCCGCCTCCAGTCATCTCAAGGGATTAGCCCACAAGGCTAACCCCTTTTTCTTTTTGCGCTGGCATTTTACTGCTTCGAGGGGAAAGTGCTGACCAAAAAGCAGAGCTCTATGGAATCAATTAAACAAGTGCGATAATCATTAAATCTAAACCGGAGGCAAGAAGAGAACAGGAATACTTTTACGGGGAAATAGGTTTAGAAGGAGGCAAATGCTATGAGGAAGACTGTCATTCTCGCTCTGTCACTCATGATTTTTCTGTGCTGTTTCGATAACTCTTTGGCACAGGACAGACCAAAAAAAGTGTGGGTCAATCCACAAAGATATGAAATAGTGTTATTGAAACCCACAGGCGGCGAATGGGCGTGTGGCTTTAATGAAGTGATTTTGTTGGATAGGGAAGAAGGCCGGACTTGGGCGTTGAAAAGTAAGGCTCTCAAAGATGGCTGGGTACTCATGCCCCTAGCCCAACTTCCGCAGTTACGAGGCCATTTTTGAGCTAAGTTGTTGATTTTACACGACCGGCCTCTGAGAGTTGTCACTACAAATTGTTCATTTTGAATCTGTGAGGAAGCC
>JAEORY010000447.1 GCA_016840645.1 Candidatus Borrarchaeota archaeon
GATGCATTAGGATTTTCTCTGCCTGTGTATGATAAGCTGAAGAAACCTTTTCTTGTTGTTACAGGAGAGCTTGATACGATTGTTGATTCATCCGACCAATTTGTCAAAAATGCAGAAAAGAAGGGTGTTCCCATCTCCTATCATAGAGTTCCCAACATGGACCATTATGTGAGAAAAAGACCAGATGTAATCGAAGCCTCTTTTGCTTGGCTATTGGAGCAGCTCAAGGCAGGTGGGTTTCAATGAAAAAAGACAAATCAAATATAGCCCTTGTCACGGGAGCTTCAAAGGGAATTGGGTACGCGTTGGTGGAAGAGCTGATAGCCAGTGGCTGGAAGGTTGTTGGTGTTGCCAGGTCCAAGGATGCTTTAGATGAAATGGCCAAAAGCTATGGAGAGGATCTGTTTATTTCTTATAGCTGTGATGTCTCAGATAGAGAGTCAGTCAGAGTTGCATCAAAGTCTCTACGGGATAAAGGCATTATCCCAACGCTTTTCTTCTTAAATGCAGGCATTGCAGGAGAGGCTGCTTGTGAAGATGTGAATAACTTCACGACACAAAAACACAACGAAATCTTCGATACGAATTACTTCGGGGTATTGCATTGGGTAGAGGAGTGGGTTCCTGTTTGTCAAAAAGTTCAGGGGGCAAGATTTGTTGTTACCAGCTCTATCAATGCCATTTTTGCTCCGCCGACAGGAAGTGCGTATGCTGCATCAAAAGCCGCAATAGCAAAGGCTTTTGAAGGACTTGCGATGACCTACTTCAATACCAATCTTAATTTTTCAGTAGTTTATGCGGGACCAGTTGCCACAGAAGGATTAAAAGGAAACCTTCCTTTCACTTGGGACCCAAAAAGAATGGCAAAATACGTGGTGAAGAAAACCAATAAAGGAAAATCTAGGATTCACAATTCATTATTTTATAGTTGGTTAGCGCGGTTTCTGAGAATTCTTCCTAAAAAATACACAATGAAAATTTTGGGGAGTCTTTGATGATTAAAAAACATCCATTTACTTTCAGAACTGTAAACGAAAATGACCGAACTCTTGTACATAGTTGGCTCACAAAACCACATGTAGCAAAGTGGTTTTATGGTGACGGTCTCGCAAATACTCTTAAGGGAATAGATAACTTCATCAAGGGGATGACTGATACGAAGTACTGGCTTGCTTGTGATAAAGATAAACCTTTTGCATTTTTGATCACATCAATGGTCAAAAAGCCCGAAGACGAGCTTTCGAAATGGTGTGTTGCCGAAGGGACTACTATCACATTGGATATGTTGATTGGTGAAGAAGAGTATTTGGGGAAGAAGCTTTCTGATATTATCATCAAAGAGTTTCTTTCCAGTCAATTTCCTGAAGTCGAAGAGGTCTTAATTGACCCTGAAGCATCCAACTCACGTGCAGTACATGTGTATGAGAAAGTGGGATTTCAAATTTTGGGTGAATTTATTCCCTCTCATAGCCCTCATCCTCATTACATGATGCGGCTTAATATGAATCGGTTAGAGAACACTCTTGGGCTTCCCCTTGAGTATAGCAGCCTATCCCATTACTACGATCTTCTTAGTCAAGGAAATGATGAGTCAACACATTTGAGCTTAGAGAAAATTCTTCGAGAAAACAAAGCCAAAACGGTTTTGGATTTAACTTGTGGGACAGGTGCTCAGGTACTTTGGTTAGCAAGCAAAGGATTTCAGATGGTGGGTTCAGACCAAAGTCATGAGCTGCTCAAGATTGCCACAATGAAGGCCAAAGATGCGGGGCTGACTATCCCATTTCACTACGGGGATATGCGTCAGGTTCGCTTAGGAAAATTCGATGCAGTGATTACAATTTTTAATGCCATTGGCCATTTGAAAAAGAAAGATTTCGAAACAGCACTTAAGAATATTAGAGATAACCTAAAGCCTGGTGGGATTTACCTATTTGATATTTTTAATTTAGAAGCTCTAAGTGACCGAGTTGTGAAAAACTTTGCTATGGACAACAAGAGGTCTGTTGATAAAACAACTATTCGCCATATTCAAAAATCTATCCTTGATAGATCTTCTGGCCGTCTCACATCCTTCGATGAGTTTACTATTCAGGAGGGGACGAAAGAGCCTGTCGCCATTAACGAAAGCTTCAGCCTGCAGCTCTATACCGCCGATGAACTAGAGGAGATGCTTATTAGGAATGGATTTGAAATTGTAGGCCAGTATGACTTAGATGGATCCCCATTTTCGAATTTGGAATCAGAGAGAATTTTGACAGTTGGTAAGAGGGTAGATGAGTAAAAAAATTCCGCCTCAATCTATCGCTGAATGCTTAGACTCTCAATATGGTATCTCGGCAACGAATTTAATACCTCTGGATATGGGAGCGGATATTAATGCCTCAACGTATAAGGTTGAGACGCAAGATGGATCAACTTATTTCGTAAAGCTAAAACAAGGTCATCATTCTGACATCAGCGTTAAGCTACTAGTATTTCTTAACGAATCTGGAATTCAGCAGGTTATCCCTAGTGTTAAAACAGTCGATGGAAAGTTAACTCTGCACATTAACGATTGTACTCTTTCTGTTTATCCATTTGTCGATGGGCAGAACGGATTCTCTTGTGGCCTATCAGGCGATCAATGGATTCTTTTAGGTAAGGCACTGAGGCAAGTTCATGAATTGGATCTAACTCCATGGATCAAAAATCATATTGGAAAGGAAATGTATTCGAACAAGTGGAGGGAAGCTGCTTCTGCACTGCTCGATAAGCAAATGGACGGTGGTCTAGTTAGTGATGAGGTAGCAGTGAAGCTGCAGGCGTTTATAAAAGAAAATAGGTCTTTGATTCACCACCTGGTCAATCGGGCAGAGCACTTAAGTCTGTTGGTTCAAGAACAATCGCCCAAATTTGTGCTATGTCATTCAGATATTCATGGTGGTAACGTGTTGATAGATCAAAGTGGCTCAATTTTCATAGTAGACTGGGATGAACCTATTATAGCTCCCAAAGAACGTGACCTTATGTTTATTGGTGGAGGTGTTGCTAATGTCTGGAACGATCCACGTGAAGAAGAACTTTTTTATGATGGTTACGGAAAGACAAGCATAGATAAGGTTGCTCTGGCCTACTATCGATATGAACGTATCGTGGTGGATATAGTAGAGTACGCACAAGTATTGCTCTTCACACTTGCTAGAGGTGAAGATAGAGAAAAAATGTACAAACAATTTCTAGACATGTTTGAACCTAACGGTGTGGTTGACATAGCTCTCAAAACAGACGATGAGTTGAAACATGGTGGAAAACAATGAGCAGTTCAACTTGTAAAATACTAAATCATTTGTCTGATACAATTAATAATCTCTATGGATACGTTAAGTTAGAAGGGTCAAACTTTGGTGAGCCATCGATAAATTCAGGTCCATGTGGACCATTCGCAAATGTTTTTTTACACCGATGGAACGAAAGATTCAAAAGAAAAGTCCATATAGTGGTTGTAATGATTAAAAATTCTGATGAGTGTTGGCATATCTTGATAAGACTGCCTGATGGAATGCTGTTTGATGGAGGGATTGGTGTACATGACGAGAAAGTATATAAGGATAATTTTGAAGTGAAAGATATAAAGGAATACGATTTGGAACTTTTAGAGAAGTATTCTTATGGATTAAATAGAAATTACCCGAGGTATTGCCCTGAATTTTCAATTGAAAAAGTTGATAGCATAATTGTGGAACATTTAGGAAGAATTTCCCAAAGAGATTGGTCTTAGAACGTAGAAGGGATTATAAGATGAATACTAAAAGTAACTCTTTGATTACACAGATTTGCCTTCAGGATGTTGATGAATTGGTAGAGGATTTTTGCTTTCCTTGGGACACTCAAGAAAAGACAGAAGCAAAATGGAAGCGATACTTTGAGGAGCATCAAAAAGACAATCGTACAGTGGCGATTATAAAACGTAACGATGAGATTGTAGGCTATGGTAGCCTTCTCTACAAAT
>JAEORY010000017.1 GCA_016840645.1 Candidatus Borrarchaeota archaeon
GAAAGATGCAGGTGAGATAATCAAAGATATTAAGAAACGCTACGATGAGGATAAAGACGATTGGAGCATACTTGGTGGCAAAGACTCAAATGGCCATTATGATACGTTTATTGCACAACCTCCTCGCCTTTGGCAGATAAAATCCGAACCTATCAATCCATTTCAAGCCATTGGTCTAGGTATTGGGCCCACACGTAATATAGATGAGGAGATTCAGCGTGCTGTAATGGAATTAGGCACACCTATTAATTTTCAAGCATTATTCCCACAACCTAAGGATAACAGTGCCATTTTCGTGAGAGGTGTTGAAAGGTTTTCAACAGCAGCAACAAATCGGTTAAAAAAAGAATGTGATAATACACAAAATAAAGTGGATTCTAAATTAACTAAGGAACTTGAAGAACTGGTTAATAAGAAATACCCTTCCCGTAAAACAATGTATCTTTGAGATACACAAATTTTAACTTAATCGGCGGGAAGTCCCCTTCCGTAAGGGTGGGGTAGTTCACGGTTATATACTTACTGTAATTTCAGTTCATTATCAAAAGCAACAAAGACATCCTTTTGAAGTTCGATTAAATCTATGCTTTCAAGAAGTCTTTTTGCCGAACTTTTAAACTCTTTTACTTTATCATCCAATTCAGGTGTTTCTTGCTGATTTGCAAGTTCCAGTAGCGTAGTGATGCCCAGTTTTTGAAAACGACTATTGTATCTTCCTGCTTCTATAAGGCTAAAGTCTATTAGTTGTTCTAAAGGTAACGCAACAGGTATTTTAAAATCCAAGAGCTTGCTCAAGGCAACATACGCATGTTTATCCAAGTTATGCCATTCATCAACTAAAATAGCATAATCACCATTAATTTTTATTGTAGCGAATTTATTGCGTGCAGCAGGTAGGATAGTCATCTTAAAATGTGAGCACTCACAAGCATAGCGCAAATATAATGTTCCTTTGTATTGTTCCTTTGCAACCCATACGAGGTACCCTAAACTGGTTTCGCTTTCAATAAGAGCTCTAGAAAGATCTTCTGAGTATTTTGTAACGCTTATCATCCTCCGGGTTGCAATATCTTTCCATCGTTTATAGTCAATATAAACTTTAGAATACGGTATCATAACCCAGTTTTTTCTGGGAATTTTCCCTTCCAACGACGATCCACACGCCCTACTATTCGGTTTTTCTAGTTTATTCTTTCATCAAGGCGCCATTTTGAAAAAATCATAAATTCAGAATAACGGACTTTTTCTATAACTGTTGGTTATATATATAACTTATAAAGGACTTTATATACCATTACTCCAGCGATCTATACTAAGTTTTTTCTCCTGAAACTTAAAATCAAGGGGGGGATTCTTAGCAAAGAATCAACAGTTTGTTGACATTTAGTTATTTATAAATCTAAAAAAATTGAAAATATGGGTGGGTGATTATTATTACAGTACCAATTATCGAAGTTCAGAACGTCGTGGCGTCAGGAGAATTCGATCAAAAGATAGACTTACTGCATATAGCTGCATCTTTAGACCGTGCCGAATACAATCCCGAATCATTCCCAGGATTAGTTCTAAGAGTTTCAGATCCCAAGGCGGTCTTTCTGCTTTTTAGCACAGGCAAGCTCGTCTGCACATTTAGGAGCTATCAGTTCTTAAAGCAGAATGGAGGTAAAAGTAAGGAAGACGTTTATGCGGCAATAGAAACGCTTGTAAAACAACTGAGAAGTATTGATATTAACGTAAATAGCCCTCCGAAGGTAAAAATCCAGAATATGGTTGCATCTGTGACCCTTGATTTCAGCATAAATTTAGAAACCATAGCACTGACTCTGGAGAACAGTCTATATCTTAAGAAGATACTATTCTCTATCTTAAGAGGACAAATGAGCCAGAGCAGTTCCCAGGACTTATTTACAGGATGGCCGTGCCAAAGGTTGTTATCCTCATTTTTGGATCAGGAAAACTCGTCTGTACATTTAGTAGCCATTGGCTCCTAAAGCAGAAAGGTGCCAAAAGCGAGGAACAAATACACGAAGCTGTGGATATTCTTGTAAAAGAATTAAAGGAAATCGGCGCAACAGAAGAACCTAAATAGGAATTATTTAACAAATTATTTCTTTTTTTTTATTTTCATGGCTCTACATTTTCATATACGCAAAATGGATCGATTAACTCCCTTTATTTCTTGTTTGAATTCTAAAACCTGTATTTTTGCATTTTTTTAGAGTTTTATTTAGTGTGTTCAATTTTGTTTCCACAGTTAGGGCACCACAAAGAATCGAGAGGGATTTTTATACCGCAATGTGGACAGAACATAGAACTCATTGGCTCTTCTAGAGGAATTTTTATTGGCATTTGTGTTTCTTGATTTTCCATCAGTTCATTTATTTGAAATTCTATAAACATCTGCTCCTCTTTGTACTGTTCGTACAATTTCGAAAATTCTTCAGCACCAATAGTTCCTTGATCAAATTTCGATTCCAACTTCTTCAAAATGTCTTCGATAACTTGTTTTCTTTTAATTAGGCCGTCAACTGATTCAATTTCTTCTTCTTGTACTTTTTCTATAAAGTCAACTGATGTTGTATCTCTTATAAAACAAAATTCTGCAGGTTGTAAACGTGATACCGCTAATGGGATCTTGCTTTTTTCAAGCTGAACAACAATTATGTCTCCAGGCGACACAGGTATCCCCATCAATTTTCGTTTCAGGATTTGTTTAAAATCATCTGACCGCAGTGGAAGTGCTGTTATACGGAATGCTATACTTTGTGCAGGTATTGGGAGCACTCGCCTTACTGAAACATAATCTCCTACAGAAACTCCACAATTCTTTCGAATAAATCTATCCATACGAATTACATCTTTAGCTGTTTCTGATAAAAATAAGGGTCGTACAATTGCGGCAGTTATTTTCCTTCCGTATAGCCCTAAAATACCTCCTGAGCTTTTAATTCCTAAGATCTTTAATATATCATCATTAATCCGAACCTTAAACTTCCCTATGTCTTGTGGATATGCCTCTTTAACTTTAAGTTCTACTGATCTTCCATTTTTTTTATTTTCCATTTGCTCTACGCTCATTTCACTTTTTTCATCGTTTTTGATTCATGCAAGTAAGCTATAACTTTCGTAATGATGTTTGGATTTGCAAATCTTTTAGTAGTGCCAACAGCTTAAGATTTATTACTGCGCTAGTGCTTTTAGTTTAACATAATAAAAAAAAGGAACACTAGTTTATATTGGTTACAATTATTTTAGAGATGACTTACTCTCACTTATTGGGATCCATCCATGTACAAATAATTGAAATAGGAGGAGGTTTATAATGGATGCCGTTAATGTAAAGATCTTTGTTAGAGATGAAACTAAATGCCCATTTTGCATTGATGCTATTAGTTTAGTCAACCTAGACACTAAAAACTTATCCAATGAACTCAAGATAAATCTTGAAGTCATCAATCTCGATCAAAATCCTGAACTCGATGAAAAATACAATATCTCTGGCGTACCAACGATTCTAATTGGAGATAACATCAAGTATGTGGGCTTGCCTGTAGGATTGGAACGGCGTGTTTTCACAAATACTCTAAAGCTGGTAGCAGGAGGAGGAAAAGGAGCAAGAGTAACACAAGAACAGAAAACAAAACTAACGGGGATAAAAACCCCGGCTACTGTCAAAGTAATAACGACCAGTTCATGTCCTTATTGTCCGAAAGTTGTATTCATGTCTAATCAACTCGCGGTTGCTTCTGATGGAAAGGTAACCTCAGAAATTGTTAATAGTACAGAACTGCCAGAACTTGCAGCAAAATATCGTGTGACAGCAGTACCTACAACTGTTATTAATGAAAAGGTACGGTTTCAAGGAGTACCTCAATTAGACGCGTTTATCGAGGAACTTACCCGGAAACCTCCTGTCCTTAGCTATTACATCTAGGTAGGTGAAAAGAATGAGCGAAAAAAAGATTGTGCATGAATTGGAATTTGAAAAGGACATGAAGGTAATAGTAACTGTTTTCGGAGAAACTGTATGCATTGAGTTGGTTGATCCTAGTAAAGAACTCACCTGTGTCAATTACTTCAAATTGGATGCGGCAAAAAAATTAGGAGAACTTTTAAGTTCTCTCTGAACCTACATTCCCGAATTAAAACTTTAGTGGCTTGGGGTTAAGCGATTGAATGGAAATAACCCGATATCTTTGGAAGAACTCAACATGCCTTCAGTTGAAAAAATGAAGAACCTGCTAAGTGAAGTACTTCTATTTGTCGACGAACTTCGAGTTCAGCCACTAAGTCCTTTGGAAATCGCTGGTATTCCTCCCGAAGAACTTCGAGAATACCTAAAGCCAGGAAATGTCTTCACACTTGACAAAATCACGAGATTTTTTGAATTTGTACCAATTCTAGACCAAATTAGACGCCTGAATATGGATTATCCTACTGTAGAGTCATTAATTGAATCTGGAAGCTATACCGATGCATTTCAGATGATTACCCCTCTTCTAAATGATTTTCACCACGCGCTTACACTAACGCTCCCAAAAATAAAAGACAAAGGGGCACGCCTTTCACTAATGAAGTTTGTTGCACATCTTTATGTGCCTGTATATGTATTGGCGGGGATTACTAGCGGTCTTTCTGGCAATTTAAATTTTGTATTAAGTAATTTCGAAAAATCGGTTGACTTATCACTGTTATTCCTCTCTAAGAAGCGAAATTTCCATGCTGAGGCGCAATACCTTTTAGCTAGAGCCATGTCTGCTTTAGAACATACCCCACAGGGAGAAGAATCAACCTTACCATGGCAATCTATATTTCGACTAAAACAGGCAATTATTTATTTTACAAATACACTTAGATTGGCTGAGGATTTTAATTTTCCATGGCTTCAAATAAAATGCCTCATTGGTATAGCTGATGCTTATTTTGATCTAAGGAGTTTTGAAGAGGCAGAATATATTCTTGAAGATGCGATCGAACGTGCAGAAGATATGAGCAAAGAGTTGATAGATATCCTCTTGAATTATGGAGATGAGAGGTATCGTTTAGTTGACTCAGAAATTGCATCAATTTATCTTTCAAAAGCAGTTAGTACAGCGTTTGCCTTAAAAGATCTCAATCTCATCAGTAAAACGCTGACCAAACATGGAGACTCATCTAATATCGATGAGTTTATTGAGCAAGCGATAGAGTTAGCGGAAAAGGCCGACCGGCGCGAGTTTGTAGTGCATTTTAAACTAATTAAAGAAAAAAGAAAGATTCCACAAAAGCCGTTTAAATATTCTTTTAACAACTATACGGATGTAGGTGAACTGCCCGACGATCTTCAAAACTGGATGGTATTTTCACGGACTCATAAACTAGATGAAGATCAAAAAAATGTTCTGGTTGTTTGCTGGAATGGTAAACTTGGTTCTAATCTTGCAATATATGAAACTGAAGAGCGATTGAGGGATCTTCTTGCTATTAAATCACTGAAAATGATTAGATTGGATGAAGGTGATTATAAAGTCAAGGATGCTCCCGATAGCCTAAAAAAAGAATATAGAATCCATGCACTGATTCAGCCAGGAAACGATGCTAAAATCAGCGTAAAAACAGAACAGGAAACATTTGTAATTTCTATCTAAATATGTGTTAACATATATAGTGACGCTGTATTACAAAAAAATGAATAGTAAAAAAATATAGTGGCTGTGGGCACAATAGAACTATTGAAATATTGTTGAAACCGTTGAAACATTGATATAGTGTCTTAAAGGCACTTAATCATCTGATTCTTCCATTTCGAATTCTTCTTCAAAGTCTTCTGCGTCTATTGGTGCAGGAGCAGGGGTAGTTGCCATAGTCCAGCCTATCCAGGCTGCTATTAACAGAATCACTAAAACTGCAATGTATACTGGAATCCTTATTGCCCAGATGGAGTTTTCCGCAGTTAAGAACGGAATCCACGCAGTTAGTCCAATGCTTGGAAAGAGTGGTAGTATGATTGCCCAATAGCTGTAACCAAGAAGGATCAGGATCGAAATAATGAAAATGATCCCGCCATATGCTTTATCTTTTGCCATTGTAAATTACTCCAAACCTATGTTGGGTTCTTTATGTTCATTCCATAAAAACTTCACTATTAAAAGGTATCGTTTTTTAAGAACTCAAATTTGGTGAAGAAATACAGTGCGGCAATTTAAGATAGAGGGATTAATTTATCGTCTTACAAACTCAATTTTCATTTTTTGAAATCTCTATATATCTGTATGGACGATCTATGACATGAGAATTTATCTGTCCTCGTTAATTCAATTTGCGAAAAGATGCAATAAACTGTATTCATTTTTTTAATATAATCAATAATTAAATTTTAAAATTGTAAATTTTTCAATTATCTACCAGTATCGTAACAATAAATAAATAATCTAGACAATCTTGGTGCATATAATTTTAATAACTGATAGCTTTGGAGGTTATTTTATTGCCTGAGAAGGAAAATCTATTTAATACCCTTCTTAATTCTGTACAATCCCTAAAATCGCCTTATACTCAAGCAATTACGTTAACGCATATTTCTGGACAATTTTTAAAAATGAATGATGCAAGAAGTGAAGAGTTTTTTAATCAAGCACTAAGTATTGCGGAACAGATGCCTAATGATTTGGAACAACTTGGCGTAATGCAAAATCTAATAGGCACTGCAGTTAGCGCAGTTAGAGCTACAAATGATATTGAAAAACTTGAAACAACAATAAATATTGCCAAATCAATATATCTCCCTTATAACAAGTTCTATAATCTTGTAGATATTCTTAAGGTATTTTTTCATCTCATAGGAAAAGACAAAACGCTGAAGTTTATTAACGACGATATATTGCCCGCAATTGATGAAATTACTAGCAAATCGTATCGGTTTGAGATTTTAAGCGAAATTATTACTGTTTTAAGCGATATGAGCGCTGCTTTCAATGATATTGAATTAATTAAACAAGCACAACAGAATCTTGATCTAATAGAAGTATCCTCATTCTACTATATCGCTTTAATCTCCATTGCAAAGGCATTTTTGAGTTATGCTGAAGCTAATCAGGATCAAAATTGGATTTCAAATGCTCTTGAGTCTCTGATGAAATTACCTGAAATGTCATCGCTTACGACTGCACTTATTGATGTATCAATTACCTTGCTAAGGATGGAAAATGAAAAACAAGCTGAAGAAATAATTGAAAAAGCAATTAATTACACTGAACAAATCGAGGAGTCTTCAAGACAATCTGTTGCGCTTTCATACATTGCTAAAGCATTCATAAAATTAAATGAACCCAATAAAGCAAAACAGCAACTCTTAAGAGCTGTCGAAGCAGCGCATACTCTAACAGATCAGGAATTGTTAAACTTGGCATGGCAAAGTATCATTGAAGCACTAAACGAACTAAGTTCCAGTGATAAACTCTCTTTAATTCAAGAGATTGTTGAAGCAATTGAAAACTTATCAAACATTACACTCCGTGCTTTTGCCTTTAATCACATCATTACTACGCTTAACAATGAGGGTAAGATTGCGCAGTCTTTTTTTCAAGAAATACTACAAAAAGCTGTTGCAACAGTTAAATCTATTCGAAACAAACTAGTACGCGAAACCGCAGCAATAACTCTTGCAGAAATTCTAATAGAAAAGAGTTCATCAATAACAGATGTTTTTCTTGTGAACTCAATTTATGAGTTAGCGAAGGAAATAAAAGATCCGAAAAGCTCAATATATCTTCTTACTGAAATAGCACAGATAGAACATTCACTTGAACGCAAAAAAGAGGCTAAAGATTTATTAGACGGCACGAGACCATTTTTAAATCTGATTTCTAACGTTTTTGAGAAAGTTTACGTACTGCTTTATGTAGCGAAAGGATATTCAGAACTTGGGCTTCAGAATGAATTTAATGATTTAATTGCAGAACTCACGGAATTAGTCAACGAAATCAAAGCATTAAAGGAACTTGCTTTCGCTTTAACTAATATAGCAAAATTACTTGCCCAAAGTAATGAAAAAAATCGTGCACAGCAATTTCTTTATCAAGCATTAGAAGTCTCGAATGAACTTCCAAACGAACTTGAAAAATCGGGTGTGCTAACTTCTATAACAGAAGTTGTATTCTCACTTTAATTTCCACATTGTCACTTTAAACTAAAAATATAGGACGAAAGTCAACTACCCCACCCTAAAGGGAAGGGCTTCCAGAGGCGGGAATCGTGAAGAATCACAGCGTAGGACCAGCTCTCAAGATTGATAGTTCGTCAAGACCCAAAATCTCCGCTTTGGTTTTCTTTCCAGAAGCAACAGCAAGTAATTCTTCAAATAGTTCTTTGCCAGTTTCTTCAATGGTCTTCTTTCCTAGAACGATTAAAGATCCATCAATATCCATGAGTTCTTCACTAATTTTTTGTGCATTCGGATTACCTGTCAATTTGAGGGTAGGTACTAACATAGATCCCGTAGGGATTCCACGGCCAGTTGTTACAACCATTGCCTGAGCACCAGCAGCGAACATACCTGTTATCGACTCGGGATCACGACCTGGAGTGTCCATAACGAGCAATCCTTTTTTTGATGGACGATATGAATAGTCTAAGACTTCCTGAAGTGGTTTGGAACCAGCTTTCATCACAGCTCCAAGTGACTTCTCCTCGATAGAACTTAGTCCTCCTGCAATGTTTCCAGATGTTGGTTGACTTCCTCGTATATCAACCCCCATGTTCTTCGCGTTTTCCTCGAAACGATTTACGATCCGAATGAGATCATTAGCAACTTCTTCATTTACAGCTCTTCGCGCAAGAATATGTTCTGCGCCAATAATTTCTGTGGTTTCTGAAAGTATTACAGATCCACCTTCTGTGACGACCATATCTGACATCACGCCTACAGCAGGATTTGCTGCGATTCCAGATGTGGTATCACTTCCTCCGCATTGAAGTGCAATTATCAATCCACTAAGATCCATCGGTTCTTTTTGTAATGTTGATGCTTTTCGAACCATCTCTTGAGCAATTGCAGAACCTTTTTCAATGCTCTTAAGTAGTCCACCAGAATCTTGAACTATCATCCATTCTACTGGAAAATCACGCATAGATTTGATCTTTGCGGCGAGTTCGTTGGCGA
This sequence comes from Candidatus Borrarchaeota archaeon, assembly GCA_016840645.1. Next base: position 9,140 of record JAEORY010000017.1, read on the forward strand.
GGACATTTTCGCATCCCCATCCAACAACTAAAATCGAAGCTAAATTAGGATGCGTCCCCAAACCGACTAAGGTTCGAACTGTTTGCTCATAGTCAGCCCCAATTTGGGCACATCCCTCTCTGTGCGTGATGGCAAGAGTGCCACCCACTGCATCTGTAATCTTTTGTACAACACTATTCGCGCAGGTAACACTCGACATAACACCGACATAGTTCCGGATACCAACCCGCCCATCTTCTCTTTTATAGCCCCAAAATTCCGCCAAGCTTATGCCTCCTTTATGTCACCTCTACCTCTTAAACTCTCAATGTTTTGAATATGTGCATGTTCTCCGACAGTAATAGGTACGGTTGCTCGTCCAATTACTTCGCCATATTTGATTATTTCATCACCTTCTGCGATCGACTTAACGGCGAACTTGTGACCAAACTTAATGTCGCTTATAACAGTCATTTTATCTTCTGTATCTCCCATTCTTACAATAACGATATCTCCTGCCTTAACGTCTGATATTAAAGTTGCTACGTTATCTTTTTCGTGTATAACAATTGCACGCTTTTCTGACAAAAAAACTCCTCCTGTATAAGATTATTTACTACAGTATATCCCATATAATAAACTTTGAATGCATTTCAGACTATTATCATTAAATAAATTATGCTTAAGTCTTCAAAATAACTCACATTCTTGAGATTTAGCTTGAGTTTTTCCGCTTTGAGGTGATTTATTGAGTGAAAAATCAAAGAATGGACATATGGATTTCGAAATTGATCTTAAACTTAAGGAACCTCCATTTCAGTTTGAAGTGGATTTCAAGTTGCCAGAAGTAGATGAATTTGTTGTTGATGAACCGCCAGACATTGGAGGTGAAGGCAGGGGACCGAATGCCTCACGTATTCTTGCATCAGCAATTGGATTTTGTCTAAGTGCAAGTCTTTCTTTTTGTCTTCGAAAGTCGAGATTAGAAGTTAAAAACATAAAAACAAAAGTACATGGAACGATTAGGCGCAATAAGGACGGTTATTGGAGAATACAAGACATTCAGGTGGAGATTTCACCCACTTTTGAACCCGATACTCCTCAAAACAGAATCGACAGATGCAAGGAAACCTTACAATTATTTATAAAAATGTGAACTTTTTATCATTTCTCCGCAAGAAGACCCCCCAACTTATTGGGGGGATGAATTGCGCCTCTTAGTGGTCTTTGAAGGTGAATGCTAAGCCTTTTCCATATTTCAACAGTTTCACGTTTTTAATATTGGTGTTTACGACCGTTCCATGTGAATCACATAATCGTATCCATTTTCCGTAATTGAATACGCCTTTGACTTTGTATAAGTTTCCATCATACTTTACCACATCATGGGGTTGCAACTGGTACCTCTGTCTCCTAATTGACGGTTTGAATCCCTTGCGATTCGTCTGTATCGAACGATTATTGCGCCTGACTTGAATCACCTGGTAAGGACGGCAGCGTTCTTGATCGGTTCCGCCTGCAATTACGAACGCGTCATTAACATGTGATTTTTCCAGACCTAACTTGTTACGTTGGTATTTGGTGATGTACCCGTAAGTATGCTCTGCGCCTAACTGCTCTACTATCCTCCAACGAATGTTATTCAGACATGCGGTTGCTTTAAGAGGTTTCTTTGCCTGTTGCTGGAGGTGAGGGTAGCCAAACTCCTCGGCGGTCTGATTTCCCTTCTTTACATTACAGGTTTTACAGGCTAAGGTAAGATTGGAGACTCTATCCGTTCCGTCTCTACTTTTAGGGATAGTATGCTCTACTTGTAGGGGAACGTCTGTTTTGCCACAGTAGGCGCATTTTCGTTTCCATTTGTCTAACAGGTATTCTCTGACTTCATAGCCTTGAAGTGTACCTTGCTGATATTCTACGCCCGTAATTTCAGGGTGCTGCATTTTGTGTGCGTCGAAATTGGCCACTTCGACTTTTTTGAAGGTTATCGGTAGCAGTGTTTCGAGCTTATGGACTAATCGAATATGTGAGTCAAATCTATGCTGAGTACTTGGGGCTAACCAGCCTTCAGGTTGTTTTCGGTTATTAAATCGAGGTGGGCGATATCCTAATCTGCCTCGACGATTTCTACGATAGCGACGTTTCTCATCAATCTGTTTCGAGACATTCTGTCGTAAGGTTAAGGTGCCGCTGATGACCTCTAACTGAGCGGTCTTGGCACTAAATCCAATGTTCTTAAAGCCGATATCCACCCCTAGTTTAATGGGTTGTTTGTTTTCGCCAGTGGCATACCTTAACTGAATGGTGAAAGGGCAGCGTTCTTTAACAGTCGCCTTCCCATCCTTTAACAACCACTTGGACCTTCTCGGAGTGGTGGGCATGAGGGGTTGCCCTCTCATGTTTATTACATAAACAGGTACTCTCAAGTCCTGTTTCTCCCTGTTATTAATAGGGAGTTGGTTCTCTTCGCCAAGGTTATCAGTCAGTACTATACGATGATCACTGAGAGTTTCCTCTCTGTTTAAACCACCGTTTACAGAGCAAGGGACTAGAGAAGCATCCCTTGGTGTGTTCTTTAACTCTCCTGATAACTTAGATGCCGCCATATACCTGGCCTCTCTCAGGCTAATCAACTAATTACTCTTATTCCTCACGGAACAAGCCCCCTAACTTGTTAGGGGGTAATTGACTGAAATCCACACTTCTATGATAATTATCAATTCCTCCTACTTTCAGCAAGGAAGAACCAGCCTTAAGGTTATCGGGCTGTACGCTCGTCACCGAGTTCAACACATACTTCATTAAGCACAATTTTTTTAGTATTTCAGCAGTCTTGAAGGACGTTATCCCGTTATGCTTGAAGAATCATGGTTCATCGACCATTTACAGTAAGGACTGCCCTGTTTCAAACGAGGCTCTACATACGCCCCAGCTTGTGAGAACACCCAATCGTAAACGGCTGGAAATGCATCCTCAAATCCCCGTCTCTTCGAGCGATTACATAATTTGTGAGTTGATGCACCGACAAATTATATAATCCTGAATAATACAATGCCCTATTGTACTTTTAAAGCAAGACACCCCTCAATGTAACTATGAAAAGTTAAATTGTTTCAAGTCAGTATAAAGTTAAAGATTTTGCAGTAAAGATACGGATATTGTTGAATCTCCTTCCTTGCTTTCTAAAAATAGGTCTAAAATAATTCTACGTACGTTGCTACTTAATTTTAGCAAAGATTGTGCGAAAACTATACGAAGCGTGATTGCCTCGTTTATGCAGCCTATACAAACTTTACTTTGATTGGAATGCCTTTTCTAACGCTGGATGTTATAATACAATTGTAAAGGCGTGAGACAAGAAATCCCCGTAAGAGTAAAAATGGTATAAGTCGCATCAATGATTATTGAACTTTGCAGATTAAACTCCGTCTCTTCTTTTCCCCTCGCCCATTATTTCGTTTGTTCCGATTTGGGAAAACAAGTAAGATTTGGTTTATTCCTTAAAGTTAAACAGACTTCACATATGTTTTGTGCGACTTCACCTATTTTTTGTTCATTACCTTTATACTTCGTGAAAAACTCTTTAATTGAGTTAATTAACTCTTCATCTTTGCTAAAATCAGTTAATCCACGTTGTTCTTTGATGTATCTAGAAATAGCAGATTGAGTAAGTCCGAGTTTTTTTGCTGCTTCTTCTTGTGTCATACCCTGGTTTTCGACAAGTTCTTTTGCGAGAAATGCACGAATCATTGGTAAAATATATTTCACAATCGTTTCACATGGAGGGCGCAATTATACCACTCCTCCTTTTTATTAGGATAGCAATGATACTATTCATTAATGCCATTGGCATATAAATGGTTCTATATGACTTTTCTTTCTCCAACAACTTTGTTGCATGAACTACCTCACGCTAAAGCAGTGAGGCTTCCTGTTTCTGCGACCATACTTGCCTTAACGTAGGCTATCTGGTTCAGATAGTCCAACGTTAACGTAGAGGTATTAGTCTCCGCAGGCGTAACTTCGGTAGGTCCCCTACCTAGGGTTTTATATGCTTCGTGTTCTAGTACACAACTGCTGTTATAATCACGATCTATCATCAGACCGCAGTGATGACACACATAGGTGCGTTCGGCTAAACTCATAGCGCGCTGATGACCGCAACGCGAACAACTCTTGGTGGAGGGGAAGAAACGGTCAATTTCCACCGGTGTATGCACCTTGGTTTCAAGCATGCGAATTATTCCACCCAGGCTGGTTGACAGCATTCTGCTACCCCACAGGCGTTGCCAGAAGCGTAAATTCTCAGTTTGATAACATACCATTTGAAAATTGGTGGCGAGGAAATGAACCAGTTTATTGCGGATGTCTCGTTTAATATTGGTGGTTTTAGTGTACGCTTTGAGCAACTTATAGAGCGTTTTCCACCAATTCTTACTGCGATATTGTTTGCGACTTAACTTCTTGCACAACTGCTTTATACGACGCGTAACTGGTACCTTGTATTGAACACGTACCCCGATCGAAAGTATTAACTGATGTTTTACCCCAAAATCAATGCCAATTGATTTAGGTGGCACTATCATCGCCGGTTTGCGCTCTCGTGAGGTATAGGTAGTTATCGCCACGTAATACTCGCCATGCTGGTGCAGTAAGGTCGCATTGGCACATTCACAATTAGGCAGCAGTTGTTCCAGGCCGTTGACACGCAATTTTTGAGGTATCTTTTGAATCCGCAAGTATTTCCTGTTGATAATCTTGTAGGTATTGCCGTATTGCTTGAGCGGGATGGAATTCACATATGACTTAAACTTCAACCGCCCTACTTTGTGTCCCTTCGCTTTTACACGCGCTAAGCCACGGATATTCTGTTAGGTGCGTGTTATGATGCTCTGACGCATGTGTGACGATAAATGCTTCAATTGGCGAAGTTCAAACCGGTCTTTAACTTTCACTGGCACGGCCTTTATTTTATAATCGATAGAAAACACGTTAAGATGGCCAACACAGTAATTGTACAGCCATTTCGCTTCCAAAAACCAACGTTTTAAGCGAGTTAAGGAGTCTTGGTTTAAGTGCGAGCGGTCAAGCTTCACCGTATACACGCGGCACAGCATGTGTTCACGACGCTCTTTAGTGTACTTCACCGTCGTTTTGATCCGCTCGTTCTTTTTTGACATGGCACAAGTTCTCCTCAAAACTTAAAATATCTATTTATTAATTTACAACACAGCTTCTCACTCTACTTACTACGTCCTTGTTTATAAACTCAACAAAACTTATTAAGAAGTTAGAAACGTAACATTCTGACACAATTCATCTCTAGGCTCAAGCTATGGGGCTTTCTTGTGTCTTAACATTAAGAATAACAAAGCTTTTTACAGTCTAGTGAATACTTATATTGTAATTGTCAAATAAACTATAAATTATCACAAAATAAGTACAAATTCTTAGAAGGGGAAAACAAATGGCAGATAACTCTAAAAAAGAAGAGAAGGATATACTTGAGGAGAATGAGTCTAGTTTTGTTATGCTCTCCAATTCGCTTACTCAGATATTCAAAGGTTTTCATGATAACCAAGTAACACTTACAAAAGAGCATGACGCTCTAACTAAAGATGTCTCGTCTCTTGATAAAAATTATGAGAGCTTTTCAAAGGATATTTCAAAATTGAATAAGGATATTCTTGATAGTTTAAAAGAACTTAAAAAAACTACTGAGACGGATGCAAAGAAATCAATTGAAAGTCTTGAAGCACTAAATGAACTAATCAGCAATATTCCTGCAACAATTGAAGCTAAACTTGAAGAACTGGGAAAAAAACTTGAAGATACACGCAATAGCAGTTTACAGGCGTTAGAAGTTAGTAAGGAAGAACTTATTCAAAACATAGGGATTTTAAAAGAGTTTATTTCCAGCAATGTTGAAACTATGATTACTGAAACAAAGAATACAAAAGAAATTGTTCAAGAGCAGATTGATGCGTTGCCAACTTCCGTAGATGAAGTTCTACAACAAATGAAACAAGATTATTCAGCTAGATTTGAGAAGCTTGAAAAAGACTTTGCCGAAGTAATGAAACCTCTAAATGAAAGAGTTAATAATATAAAGAGTACACAGGACACATTGACGGAACAGGTTACAGAACTACATGCTGAATTAGCTAAGTCAGTTACTGAGAACAAAGAAACTTTTGTTGAAAAGTTTAATACCCAATCTGAAATTATAACAGAAATGAGTCAGAATTCTACCGAAAAACTAGGAGTAATTGGTTCAGAAGTTGAAAAACTGAAGATCGCGTACTTTGATAGTGTGATTGGACAATTCGATAGTCTCTCAAAACGCATAGGTGAACTGGAGACAGCAATTAATGAACTAAATAAACGGGATACGACGCCTCCCACAGAGCTTATGAGTCGCTTGGAAGAAATTGAAAGAACAATTTTACCAAGAAGTGACTTTGAGAATAATATCGAAGCACTAACCAAGAACCTCTCTAAACAATTAAGTGCCATAAAAGTTGCAATGATCCGCGCATTTCCGGAAATAGAGGGTAAAAAAGAGGACGTAGTTGAGGAAGAAGAAGAAACCCCTGAAGAGGAAACAGAAGAAGAGGAAACAGAAGAAGAGGAAACAGAAGGAGAAGAGGGGACAGAAGAAACTCCTACAAAAACACGCCGTGGCAGATCAAGAAGAACTAGTTAATCTTGAAGTTAAAGATTTTATTTAGGCAACTATAGAAGTCAACTACCTTTCCCTTTCGGAAGAGATCTTATCGCTGATATCAAATAAATTCTAAGAATTTACTCTTCATTATTTTTTATTGCTTAGCTGAAAAAGAGATTCCCTTAGGTGCAGAACGGTACTACAGTATGTAGAAACTTTGAGAATTATGATGATAGATTCTTACATTTCGGGTGTATCGACATTTAAGTTTAAAAAGGCAATTACTACACATCTCAATTAAGGAATCTTATCACATGTAACAAATTTCAATCATATTCGAGGTGAATGATGTGATTATAACTACCAAAAAAAACATAGAAGACGTTTTAGAGATGTTAAAGCCCTATTCGCGCATCTTCGTGGGTGGCTGTGGCACTTGTGCAACAAGCTGTATGACTGGTGGCGAAGAACAGGTTAATGAAATGGTTGAACTTCTTGGCGATCGCGCTGTTGCAGGCTATGTGTTTGAGGAACCTTGCGATATTAGGCTGGTCAAACGCGACTTGAAAGAAGTAAAAGATAAGATCGAAGAAGCAGAAGTTATTTTGGAACTTAGCTGTGGCGCAGGCGCTCAGGTTGTTTCAGAGGCTACTGAAAAATTTGTCTTGCCTGGTTGTGATACTATTTTTCTTGGCGAAACGATAAGGATCGGGCGCTTTCAAGAACTGTGTAAGATGTGCGGTGAATGCGTACTTCATGAAACTGGTACTATCTGTCCCTTAACTCGATGCGCGAAGGGACTAATAAATGGTCCATGTGGAGGTTATGCTGACGGAAAATGTGAAGTCGGAAACTACGAGAACGACTGTGCATGGTGTTTGATCTACGAGCAACTCAAGAAATTTGACCGACTTGATTTGTTTGTGAAAGCAACGTTACCACGTGACTGGAGTATCAAATCGTCACCACAAAAAATTATGTTGCGATGAGGTGAATAAAATGAGAGAAGCATATAGCGAGTTAATGAAAAAAATAAATGCTGGGGAGTTCGTGTTCACCGGTGAACTTGAACCTGAAAAGACTACTGATCTGCATGAGGTCATAGAGCAAGCAAGAGCACTTAAAGGTTATGTGACCGCTTGTAATGTAACTGATAATCCAAAATCATGTGCTTATACATCTCCCTTAGCAGCTTCCTACATAGTTCAGAGGGACTCAGGAATGGAGACAGTATATCAATGTACAGTCAGGGACCGAAATAGACTCGCATTAGTATCTGATTTGCTAGCTGCGGGTTCATTTGGTCTTAAGAACGTCCTTGCCTTGAGCGGTGACCATACTACCCTTGGTGACAATCCCGGGGCGTTACCAGTTTATGATGTTGATTCACTTGGATTAGTGTATATGGCTCGGAAGATGGTGGTTGATGGGACTGACTTAGTTGGTCTAGAAATAGAAAATCCACCAAAATTTAATATCGCAATGGCAGGAAATCCTAATGCTGATCCTCTAGAGCCAGAAGTGCTTAAGTGTGAAAGAAAAACACTTGGTCTTGGAGACTACGGAGCGGATTTCATTCAGACTCAAGTCGTATTTGAGATCGAAAAGGCCAAAACCTGGCTGAAGGAAACTGAATACCTCAATACGCCGTGCATTATTGGAATCTTCCCAATAAAGTCGTATGGAATGGCAAAATTCTTTAATACAGCGATACCAGGTGTTTCAGTGCCGGATTTCTTTATGGAGCGATTTAAAAAGGCTAAGCAAATTGACGATAAGAAAAAGAAGAAAGAAAGGTATCTGGAAATCAACATTGATTATTTTACCGACTTCTGTCGTGAAATCTACAAGACAACGAAGGCAGCAGGAATCCATATCATGGCCGTAAATTATGTTCAGTGCACCCCACCACTTGTTGAAGCTGTATTGAAGGCTTAAGGAATTACCCTTCCTTTTTTTGTTTTTAAAATCCGCATCGTGCTATTTTTGACCTAATTTTTTGCCATAACAAAAAAAATATCTAGTTGGATGATGAACTTATCCAAGTGAGCTACCTCGTGCTCAAGCTTTGAGGCTTCCTGCTTCTACGACAGACTCGATCCCCTTGCGGGTTACGGAGGTCTTATCTCCACAGGCTTAACATCCCTACGCCCCGTAGGTACTCATAAAGAATATCACCAACACACTAAATAAACACCATGCAATTCATCATCACGCTAAAGCAGTGGTGCTTTCTTACTTGGTTATCAGTAAAGGATATGATACAGTATTCTGTTATGTGTTCCAGTTTTTTGTCCGTTCAAATTTCCCGAACGGAATTATGGGATATACGACCTTAAAAGTGAGTTAATCAGGTTGGAATGTAGCTATGAATCTTAAAGTTCTTGATTTCATAAGAAAACGAAAGGCCACTTTTTTTCTCGGAGCAGGGATTTCTATGATCCCTCCTTCCTGCCTACCTAGCTGGTGGCAGATTAATCATACAATTCTTGATGCACTTACTGACGAATCTGTTTCACTTGTTCCCGAAGTAAGAGAACTAACCCGTCTGATTAAGAAGCGGGAAGATGATGGGAAACTTCCCCCAGAATTTGTAGCGGAAATCATTACCGATCGGATTGGGGAGTCTTATTTTGATGTCTTGCAAGCGTTAGAAGGGGATACTCCAAATCAGGCCCATTTATGGTTAGCTAAATTAGCGAAGGCTGGTTTGCTCACGGCAATAGTCACTACCAACTTTGACACTCTTATCGAGCGCGCGTTTGAAATTGTGGGAGCATCTCTACGAGTTTTTGTACATCTTGAAGATTATGAAAATATGGATCTCCCAGAGGAATTGTCTACAAGTACCAAAGAGACTCCGTGCATGCTTTTGAAATTACATGGTACGGCTACGCAGCCAAACACATGTATTGATACACTAGCACAACGTAAACGAGGATTACATCCAACAATTCTGAATGCATTAAACCTTGTTGGTTCTCGAACTTTCTGGATCATTTTAGGATATTCAGGGGCAGACCTTGAGGCAAATTCTAATTATCTTGGTATTCGAGCACGAATGAACAATTCACCAGGATTTACATGGCTTCATCTACCAGATAGGGAACCTTTATCGGTAGTAGCTGAACTAGCAGACCTTTATGGTGGTGAGCGGGGAATGATCGAGTTTGGAATATTGCCCGGATGGTTAAGCGATCTAGAGGATGTCCTTCCTCCTCAAATCAGTTCCCCAGAAGCCGCTGTTCTCTCTTCGGAGGAGATTGAACAGATTAAAACTGAGACAACCAGATCGATTTCCCAGCATGCAAGTGATTGGGCAAAAGCGCGAGGAACTGCCGAATGTGTCATTACTCTTTCCGATATAGCAATCCGTGCAGGATGTCACGATGAGGCGCGATCTGTTCTTCTAAATCTCTTGAATGAAATAAATGAGGTAGAAATGACTTCTTTTGGCTTAGGAATTGTCTACCAGGAATTAGGAGACATAGCAATGCATATTGGGGAGAATAAAGAGGCACTGACTTATTATCAACAATCCACGACTCATTTTCGGGATGTCAAACATATGGAGGGCGTTTTTCATTCCCTACAAGGAGCTACAAAGATCCAAACATCTTTTGGGCATTATGCAGAGGCAGAAAAGAACTTAAAAGAGTACTTAGAGTATACACGCTCTACAAATGATTCTGAGGCGTATATCCATGCCCTCATAGATATAGGAAGTTTTTATCGCGAGATAGGAAAACTGCAGAATGGGTTAGAGGTTATGCAAGAGGCTCTTCCTCTCGCTATTCAGCAGGGACTTGAAATTTTACGCGCACATATCCTTTTAGGCATATCCATGATCGAGATGGAATTGGGAAATCCTGTGGACGCTGAAAGACACGCTACAGAGGCAAGTAACGTTTATTCTCGGCTAGGCAATGATAGTTTCCTATCAGAAACCCTGCGACATCTTGCTCAAATTCATTGGAAACGTGGAGATGTTCAATACGCCTTCGAATTACTTGAACAAGCTAAGACAAAAGCGAATCTTGCAGGAAATAAATCGCGTATGGTGCGAGCAGAACAGGTACGAGGGGAGTTTTTAGTACAACTTGGTAATTATTCTGATGGGGAAACTATTCTAAGAAAGGTAGCAAAGGTCGCAGAGAGTTATGGGAACGTTAATCTCTTAATAGTTGTTTGGCAAAATCTCGGACTGGCGCTTCAAATGCAGGGCAAACTAGAAGAGTCATATACGGTCTATAAAAATGCATTAACTAAGTCTGAGATGCTTGAGTTAGATGTACAATCCGCAGGATTGCGTAACAATCTTGGAATCTTATCAGAACAACTTGGTCATCATAAAGATGCTCTAGAAAACTATCAAGCAGCTGATGAGGTCTTCAAGCGTACGGGACAACTTGAATCCATTGCTAATTCAAAGGGGAACATTGCTAATATCCATTATCGTTTAGAGAACTTTGAAGAATCTAAGAATTACTATAGAAACGCCTTAGATATTTTTGAGAAACTACAGGACATAGGAGGAATTTTACGTACTCGTTACAACCTAGCAAATGTTATTTATCAATCAGGAGACATTCAACAAGCCAAAGAACAATATGAACGGGCAATTAGTATGGCTGAAGAATATAGTCAGCCCGCATTAAGAGATTATTTTCAATTAAATTATGCAAACGTTCTATTTCAGTTGGAAGATTATCCGACCGCTTTAGAGCTCTATATAAAAACCTATGCCTCAAGTATAGGCAGAAAAGATTATTCTCAAGCAGGGATGGCTAGCTATTATGCAGGCCTTGCTTATTTGCGTATGAACCAGCTGCAAAAAGCAATAGAGGCTGTAGAACAGGCAATTTCTGTATGGGGAGTGCTTGAAGAAGAGCCTCCAATGATGGCCGACGCTCGTGAGTTTTTGA
>JAEORY010000448.1 GCA_016840645.1 Candidatus Borrarchaeota archaeon
GGATCTCGAGCTTATCCTGAGAGGAATTCTCCCATCCCCACTCGGCCTTAATTAAGCCGGAGATGGGCATCGGCAGGCCAACCAATGAGAAGTTCAGAGCGACATACCCCACTATTAAAATAGACAATGCTGTGACTAAAATTAACAATCGCATGGCTATTTTGCGGTTTTTTAGCATATTCCTGTGGTTTAGTATCAAAATAGAGGTGCCAATCCAGAACAATGCAAATATTCCTGCTTCAAGACGCGTGAACAGAAAAGCGGCTAAGCAGCACACAATAATCCCAATGTAAGAGTTTGTATCCAAAACATAAAACTCTAAACGGTTTTTCATCGCCATATGAAATATAAATGAAAAAATACAAAATGCTAATGCGCTTTCCATTCCGTTAAAAAGAATATAAATGGCAAAAGGATTTGTGAGAAAAAGTCCAATCGTTACTAAAGCGGCAAATTTATTGAGGCGTCGAATAGACTGATAAATCCATAGGGAAGAGAGCAGGATCAGTCCCCCCTGTAAAACGTATATTATTTTTAGTGGAAATAATGGATTAGATCCGAAGATCCAATATATAGGCAGGATAAAAACTAGCCACATTGGATGATAGCCGTTCGTCACGTTTATGCCGTCGAATGTGCTTCCATACCCCTGACTGATATTCTGTGCGACCTTAAAATAGTAGAAGGCGTCATCAGCCATATAAAATTTACCAATAAATTAGACATCATTTAGGCCGATCAATAAAAACATTTTTGTACCAAAAACCAAAACTACAAGGAGCAAACATAGCCAAGAATATCTCTCGCTAATTTGTTTTTCTTTATTATCGGAAAGTAAAAGCATTGAATTTATTAGCCTGAACTATTCATAAATTCTGCCGACACAATTATTTATTTTCTTTGTTTTGTCCGATATAAAAAAGATGTACGTAAGCAGAGTGTCGAACACAATTTCCAAGTATATACTTCACTTTTATGCCGGCATTCTTTACCCTTCGGGCGAGCCAATCTTGCTGCATCTGCTTCGTTACAGGGCATTTGCGGTGGAAATCCACAGCTGCATGCCCTGTGCCTCGCATCTACAGCAACCTCGACTCGTGAATAATCCAGGTTAGCTTACAAGCCGGATTGATGTTTTTTTTCTTTTTTTGCTTATATGCTATGATAACAGAAAAAAATGATAGAGGCACGAGCGAAAAATCTCAATGAATACGAGATACAGGACAATAAATGAACAAATCAGATGAATCCATCACGATATCCGTTTCGCTGATTTACCGTTTTACAATGGCAGTATCCATAGCTTTAATCTTAGCTAACCTTATAGGTCTAATCTCAAGATTTTACCTTGGGCACGAATATGTATTCGGTTTTATCCCCAAATTTGACTTAGATGTGGAAGGAAATGTGCCTACATGGTTTTCAACTTTTTTGTTGTTGTTGAGTTCTCTATTACTTGGAATCATAGCATTATTCAAAAATAAGAATAAGGATTCATATTCAAGACGCTGGGCAATCCTGGCGTTCCTCTTTTTGTGCTTATCTATTGATGAAGCCTCCGGACTCCATGAACTGTTGATCGATCCATTGAACGAAACGTTTGATTTTTCCGGTATTTTTTATCTCTCATGGATAATCGTCGGCTTGGTCGTTATTCTCTTGTTGCTGTTTTTCTATTGGCGATTTTTCTTCAGGCTTCCTAAGAGAACAAGAAAATCTATATTATTGGCAGCCACAATATACTTATCGGGAGCAATAGGGCTGGAAATGGTAGGAGGATACTGCGCATATCATTATAAGCACCTGGCACTCCTATACTGCATTATCACTACCATCGAAGAATCACTGGAGATGGTAGGCCTCGTGTTGTTATCAAAGGCATTGCTGGAATATTTGTACAGCTATCTGCCGACGATCAGTTTTGCATTTACAGAGTAAAATGCTTGCCACCACTTCCGGATTTCACAATTTCATTCGTCATTGTTTAGCCGAATTTCTTTTCAATGTCCAAGCCAGCGGGTCGAACGAGTCATTGAGAGCGTCAGATCTCAAGAAAAGAAGAAGAAGATCGAGTTTGACTTGCCCTCATCTCTGGAATATTTATTTACGTTAAGCAAGAAATATGCTTATCGAAGATCCCGGAAAAGAATACAAGAGCCTGTCTCCTTGAACGCGAAAACAAAAAATAGAAACATCGTCCCCTGCATCATTCTTTTCACGATATTAAAGGGTATCATCCTGATATTTCTCATCCCTCCATTCCAGACTCCTGATGAGTTCAATCATTACGACTATGCGGTTTTTCTGTCGAAAATAGACGTTCCAAAGTTCCTTTTGGGCAAATACGATATCGAGCGAACAGAAGATGTCGTTGTCACGAGTGAAGTCTCTAGACTTCTTGACATCACTGATGCACTCCGCATCCGGTTTCATAAGGAAGAGAAAGCAAAAGTCAGCATGCGTCAGGTCTTTGTCATGGCACGGAGTGAAAAGGAATTAGACACGGCTGAATCTTTGGGCCGAACAGAGGTTTTGGGCGATGCCTACAATTATCCGCCCTTTTATTACGGATTTCTATCATTGTTTCTTCGCCTCATGGATTTGTTTTCCGTAAATATTTTTCTGAAGTTTTTATTTTTAAGGCTGGTGAGTTTTTGCCTATTCATGGCCTCCCTATATTTCGTCACCAAGATTTTGCGGCTGATTCCCTTCAGCGAAAGCACGGCTGCAGTGATATTGTTTTTGATCGCCTTTCAACCTCAACTCTCAATGCTATCTGTTTCCGTCCAGCCCGACATTATGGTGCTTTTTCTGGTTACAGGATGTATCTATTTTGCCCTTCGTTTTATCATCCACAGCACTTCCTTGAACAGTTGTTTGTTCGGCTTGCTTTCAGGCTTGCTTTTGTTGACGAAAGTTCATTTTTTTCTGGCTGTCTATTTTCCACTAGTCGTAATGATGATCCTCATTTTGGTCAGGAAGAAGCGATTCTACGGGAAATCCGCCGCTCAGATCTTAGCAGGAGGCTTGCTGGCGGCAGTCATCGGAGTATGGTGGTACATCAGATCATACCTCCTGTTTGACAATCTTATCGGGTACGTGGCCTATGAAACGTCTCCAGATTCTTTTTTAGCCAATGTCAAATCCTGGTTTTTTTACTGGATGCCCTTGATATTCAAAAGATTCTGGGGGGAATGGGGATGGGTGGATTATGCCTACCCTCTGTATGTGTTTCCTTTCCTGCTTATTCTGTGCTTGGTTCCTCTTCCCTTCTGGATTTCATATATCAATTCTGTTTTTAAAAAAGCGCCGCAAGCTGGGAGATACGACGATTCTCCTGAGATGAAGAAGTGGCTGAATCTTGTCGTTCTATTCCTGCCTCTTCTTGTCTTTTCCTTGATCATGATCTACATTGCAGGAGAGATCTCTCCCGAGGACAACAACCAAGGCCGTAACTGGCTCCCGTTGATACTGCCCATCGCGGTTTATCTGGGCGGCTATCTCGACTTTCTCGCTGGCAGCAGAAAATTTCAGGCGAGGAGGATCAAGCGCTATACGGTTGTCTATTTTTATTCGGCAATCTTTTTTCTTCTTAATCTCTGGATGATTTTATTGACAATAAAAAGGTACTATCCCATCTGAATTATTACTTAAGATGCTATTCCCGTTCTATTTTTTTGGGATTTATGCGGTGGAGGGACTTGAGGTATGCCAGTCCTGATTTTATCGTCCGTCTGCCTTCGCTTGGATGCCGCAATGCCTGCCGCATTTTTTTTGCCAAATACCCCGGCCGAAGATGGTAACTTTTGTAGGCCCGATCGCAGATTCCGACAAGCTCCTGCGGGGGAAGGCCGGGCAGGCTGACGACACAATTGTGGTAGCCTTCCCCATTCACCCAGAGGGAGAAATCTCTCGTGGTCAGGCGGTCCGAGTCGAGGGCCTGTTCATAGGCTTCGGTACCCGGGTAGACGTAGAGGGGGTAAAAC
>JAEORY010000449.1 GCA_016840645.1 Candidatus Borrarchaeota archaeon
AAAGTTTGCCTACCTTATAAAGGATCTAGTAAAATCCTCCGCAAATCAAGCACCGAATTCGGATTTTCTTTAATGGTAACAATTTTAGTGAAAGTTTCGTAATCGTTCTCCTTACTAATTATATTCAATTGATTTTGCTAATAAATGCTTGAAAAAAAGAATAGTTTAAGGAAAAAAATGATTTCCACTCAAATTTACATAAGATCTAATATTGTAGATCGACCGTAGTAGTTATTCCTAATTTGCTGACATACTCCCTCAAATAAATGAGGACATTGCGATATTTAGAAAGGTTCTTTTTTGAAGATCTTTTGCCAAGATACTTGCCTATACCAAATAATAGGACAATAAGTCCTACAAAATTTATGAGACTGCCTATTACGCCGCCAAAAATGCGTCCAATTAAGTTCATAATAACTCCCATGACAATCAGTCCTCCTCCACCAGAACCACCAGCAACCTTTTTTTCACTTTTTACAACTATTTGTTCCCATGCTGCTAAAAGTTCGATATATCGTTTTTCCTGCCAGAAGTCTATGAAGGCTAGCTTCGATTTTGTTTAAATTAGGCTCTCCATCAGACAAAAGACTTGGTTGTTCATAGGTCGCGAGCGTTATCGGAAGTGGGGGTGATGGCGCAGTTGGCGGCGGTAGGGGTGGAGTTGTTGTAGGTGAAGGCGTAGTTGCTGTTGGAACTTCAAGAGAAGCACCACAAGATGCGCAGAATGCACTATCAATCGTGTTAGGAGCTCCACATCGTGGACAATATATTGTACTCATTGACCTTCCCTCTCCAAATCAATCTAGTTTTTGATAACTACTGCTTGCAGGTATATTAAGGACATGGTTTCTCAATCGATGCCATAAAAAAATAGTAGGGGATGCTGATAGAGATCTTATGATGCTATAAGCCGAAATAGTTTTTGGTTTTGAAAAGGTACCAAAGCACGATTATACTTATGATGGTGCCTAAAGGGAAGCCTATAAGACCGATTAGCGCCAAGATCAGAGCAATATACCAGCTCCATTTTTTCAAATTCAAAAGTCCCCAGCCTGTGATGAAATAAAAGATGCCAATGATCAAGAAAAGTACAATGAAGCCTCCATTATCAGTTAAAGCCGCCAATATTAATCCAGTAATTATCTGAAGAATAGCTGCAAGTACAGCTAGCACTCCTAAAATTGTAACGCCAGTTGGTCGTTCTGCAGGAGAAACGGTTGGAGGTGGTGGCTGATAAGTAGTTGTTGCTGGTGGTGGCGGGGGAGGTGCAGTAGTTTCGGTTGGCGGTGGGGTTGGCGTTGCAGTTGCTAATGAGGCGCCACATGCCGCACAAAATACTGAGTCAGGAGTATTAGCGGAGCCGCACTCAGGACAAGTGATTGAACTCAATTTTTCACCTTCTTTATTTCAGTGGTTTTGTAAGTAAAACGGCTTCTACATTATATATAGCTTTTTGGTTTTTCAAGGTGACTTCATCTGCTTGTTTAAAGGCTTTTTGCGGAAGATTTTATTAGGAGTAATTCTAGAAATTATATAACATAAAAAGAAAACTTAATTCTTTAAATAAGGGGGTGAGGAAAATGCCAGAAAGACCAGTCGGTGTAATTATTATCTGCATCCTACAGTTTATTGGCGCTATCTTAATGATCTTAATGGGTGCTCTTTTTGGAATTTTAGGCGCAGGCTATGGTTCTGGACTCGCATTTATAACGGGCGTTGCAGTACTTGCGATAGGCATTGTATTGATCTTTGCAACTCTTGCCTTATGGGCGTTGAAGTCATGGGGCTGGTGGGTCAGTATAATACTGAATATTCTCATAATCGTAACTGGTGCTGTAGGTGGACTGTGGTTTGGAGTGATAATACCCGTTATAACCATAATATACTTAGTGGTTATTCGTGAGCATTTCAGATAAAAAGAGTACACTAAATAAACTGAAGCTCAATTTAACCTCAATTTTTTATCTTTTTTTTCATTTTCACGAGTTTTATTAATTGACATCGTCTGACTGCGGCTCTTTAAAATTCTCTTTTCGATTTAATCAAGATATGATACAAAAGTGAAACATTTTCATAACGTACTATTGTAGCACTATTTAAAATTCCACCAACTCTTACATGATGTCAAAGAATCGCTATAAAACATCAAAATAAGCTGACCAAAGTATTTTATAGTAAGAATAGACAAAGACAGAATTAGTATATTTCATAAGAAGGAGTGAGGGAAAATGGCGGACAGACCATTAGGTGTGACAATCCTTTGTATTCTTTCGTGGATTGGTGCTCTAATCCTTATCGGACTAGGCGCCATTGGCGCAATAGCTGCTCTTGCACTTGCAATTCCATTAGCGGTGGTATTAGCCTTAATAATACTTATCATTGGCATCTTATTGTTCTTTGTAACCTTTGCGCTTTGGCAACTCAAAATGTGGGCATGGTGGCTTGTCATAATTCTAAATGTTATCCAGATTGTGCTAGGCGTTGGCTCAGCAGTTTCTCAAGGTTCTGCAGGTCCTATTATCGGTATTATTATTCCGGTAATCATCGTGATATACCTCTGGACTGTCAAAGAGCACTTTAGGTGAAGCTTTATTTTAACTCCTTTTTTTTCAGCGTTCATTTTAAAATACAGAGAATGGTTAGTATTCACATGTTAGGAGATTTTTTATACCACATAACTAGTTCTTTGACTATTTTCTAAATGATAAAGATGTTTTCTATCGCAAGTTAGAAGTTAATTTTCATGTTGTTACTGAAGACTTTTTATAAGAGTATACCGAAGTAGTAACTAACTGAAATTTTTCAAAAGATGGAGTTGTTAGGAAAATGGCAGATAGACCTTTAGGAGTAACTATCATTTGTATCCTTTCATGGATCGGAGCTATTGCGTTAATTGCACTCGGCGCACTAATGGTTTTAGGCGGACTACTTTTTGCTCCAGTTTTAGCGGTCGTAGGAGCGGTATTTCTCATCATAGGTATAGTATCATTTCTCGTGACCTTTGCGCTGTGGAATCTCAAGATGTGGGCGTGGTGGATCATCGTAATACTGAATATCATTTCAATTGTGTCAGGAATCGGATCTGCAGTTGCTTACGCCGATTTTAGTCCTATCATGGGAATCATTATTCCGGTAATCATCGTCATATACCTCTGGACTGTCAAAGAACATTTCAGGTGAAACCTTATTTTAACTCCTCTTTTTTTTCTATCTCCGAAGACTTATCGAATTACTGAATTTTCGACTCACGTTCTATAATTTATTTGCTTTGGAGAGATACTCCTTAACTTCGTCGTCACTTAGATCGTACCACTTTTGATACGCATCAGCCACTGCAAAAACCCAACTTTCGCGGACATTCAGACAAATTAGTTTATCAACATTTGGAGTTATTCTTTGAATCGTTCCTAAAGGTGCGGTTGGTACAGCTACAATAATCCTAGAAGAATGCTTTTTTATGAAATTAATTGCTGCGATCATAGTAAAGCCAGAAGCTAAGCCATCATCTACTAGGACAACTGCTTTATCTTTAAAGCTCGGGAATTCAACTCCAAATAATTGTTGTCTTCTTTTGATCTCATTAAGAGTCTCAGCAGCAGCAATTTCAATTTCATCCTTTGTTAATCCTAGACGCTTAACTAAGGGCTCATTTAAAAAAACAGTACCATCGGGTGCAACGCTCCCAAAGCCAGCTTCGGAATTCCAAGGAATCTTGATTTTTCTTAAGACAATCAGATTCAAAGGAATTTGGGATGTTTTCGCGATGATATATCCAATAGGGACACCACCCGCAGGTATTGCTAACAACACAGTATCTTTAGTAGTGTAATTTTCGAGTTTTTCTGCAAGCAATTGTCCAGCATGTTCTCGATCCTTGAATATGCGAGTTTTATTTCGTAACGAATGGTCTTCAATTACTTTTGAATTAAACGAAGACATAAGGATCATCTTCTGTCATAAGAAACGTCCATCTCATATTTAACT
>JAEORY010000018.1 GCA_016840645.1 Candidatus Borrarchaeota archaeon
AAACTGCCACTTGCGATATGTGCAAACAAATTTGATTTAAGGAGTATTCGTACGATATCAAGGGAACGCGCTTTAGATATAGCTCGTTTTTCAGGTGCGGAGTACTTTGAAACGTCAGCAAAGACGAGTGAAAATGTAGCAAAAGCATTTCTTTTCATTACTAACATGATTCTGGCAAATTCAAAAGGAGACTAATATCCGGTTTTTGAAAATCCGTCAACTTTATATAGAGCTTGAGCCATACTATGTAGATGTCAATATATATAGTAGTCTAAATATATGGAGGTCTACCATTTGGTATGGTTCGGTAAAGGATTTACTAAAACTTCACACGGAAGGATCAGTCCAGTGCAATTTATGATTCTCTTAATGGCGGAAAGAAAAAAAGAGGCTTACGGTTATGAACTTCTACAAGAGTTGTCTGGAATCTTTAGCGATGTGTGGAAGCCAAAAAGTGGAACTGTTTACCCTGCGTTGAATTCACTTGAAGAAAGGGGCTTTCTTAAAAGCGAGAAGGTTGAACAGGAAGACAAGCCTGATA
The DNA here is from genome assembly GCA_016840645.1 of Candidatus Borrarchaeota archaeon. The sequence continues at coordinate 542 of JAEORY010000018.1, forward strand.
AGAAAATGTATAAGATTACACAAGAAGGCAGAGACATCTTAAACGAAGTTTTTGATAGTTTTGAAGAAGAAGTTACATATTCAGAAGAATATGGTGCAAAAATGTTTGAGTATTTAGGGCAACATTTTGGCAGAAAATTAGGTTCTTTATTTTCAAAGTTGTTTTTACATGAAGATATGGACGAAATCGATCCCTGGAAAGGAAGAAAGCAGAAAATCAAAGAGAGAATGAGACATGAGATTGATTATAGACACCATCATATGGGTCCTTGGATGTGGATGATGCCTTGGATGAAATATCTTTTTTCGGGGGATGATCTTAAAGATGATGACCGAAAGGAGATGTTAGAGCACTATAAAGCACGATTACAGAAGGAACTTGAGAAGATCAACAAAGAATTAGAAGACATGGAAACTGAAGAAAACAAAGATGAGGAGGTGAAATAACGTGTTTGGGATGGAACATTTATTTCCAAAATTCTTGAAGCATTTTCACTGCATGCCAGAAATAATGGGAAAGGAAGATTTTCCAGAACTAAAAAAAGATTTCTTAGAATTATATAGAAAACTCTTAGAGGCTCAGATTAAGCATATTGACAGAAAGCTAGAAAAGATAGAAGTAGTAACAGCAGACGAAAAGAATGAAGCATAAGCCTTTCCTCATCACTATTTTTTAATTGCATTTTTTATCATTTCTCTACAAGAAGACCCCCCAACCTGATGGGGGATAAATGACGCGGATTTTCTAATTATATCGTGATGCAGATTTTCAGCACTGAAAGATGTCTAGCATTCGCGAGGCGGAAAAAAATGTTTGAACCTACGAAATAATGACAAAAAGTACCGCAATCGATGTATGGATTAAATGAAAACCTAAGTTTTATTTAGTTATTTTAGATTATTCGAATTGAGGTAACACAATGAAAACTGTGGTAATTGATAATGTAGAGCTTAGATTAGCCCATCCTGACAAATTAAGTGTGCAATGGATCGGACAGAAGGATCTCTTAAAGCAACTTATTGCCGCCTGGCTAGTAGTTGACGAAAAGGACATTCCACTAAACCCCCGCCTACTAGGAAAACCTGGAGTTGGAAAAACGACTTTAGCTTATGCAGCAGCAGAAGCAATTGGGCGAGAGGCGTACATTTTTCAAGCAACAATGGATACCCGTCCAGAAGATCTTATTGTGACGCCAGTGATTTCGAGCGGAGGAGAAATAGCATACTGCGCATCTTCCCTTGTGACAGCAATGATAACTGGTGGAGTCTGTATTTTAGACGAAGGAAATAGGATGAGTGAAAAATCATGGGCATCCATTGCTCCCTTACTTGATTTTAGGCGCTATGTAGAGTCCATTATCGCTGGTATAAAGATTCAGGCCCATCCTGGTTTCCGATTTGTAACAACAATGAATGAGGACGTAAGTACTTACGAGATTCCCGAATATATTCATTCGAGGCTTCAACCCCAGATAAAAATCGATTTCCCGGAGTGGGAAGAAGAGTTTCAAATTCTGAAATTTAACCTTCCCTTCTCAAACGATGAATTATTGAATTTGGTTGTTAATTTTCTTCAAAACGCTCACGCTGCGGATCGCCCCTATACTGTGAGAGACGGCATACATATTGCTCGATACATTTTGAAAATGGAAAAACAAAAAGCAAAAGGCGAATATAACGATCAAATGGTAGAGTTAGCAGTTGAACAAATTTTAGGAGAAGAAGCATTAGATTATTTATAGATTTAAGATGATTGGCGGTAAGTCTCCTTGCGACAACTGGGAGATAAAAGCCGAAAGGTATTTATAGTTTTTTGCAAAGAATAGTTCTGATGACTATCGAGAGGAAAGCAGGGATACAAGACTCTCGATAGGAAGGTAGAAAAGAAGTCCCTGTGAGCTAGGGTTCGTACAGTTTCTAGCCAGAGTGGGTAACCGCGAAGGTAAAAGGATAATAGAATTTGACGAATCTGTATGATGTGATGCTGGAACCTTAGGTTTCCTATCACAGAATGCCAAGTGAACGGGCCATCCTCTCTTGAGGATGATCTGTGACACACAGCCGAACGTAAAACGAAAGTTTCCCGCAAGGGTTGGGAGGACTCGCAGGAAGCACCATCCGCCAGGGTGGAGCAGTTCATGATGATTGTATGATTCAATATCAAAACGTCTATGTAGTTCCTTCTTTTCACTCAAAAATTCAATTTGCCTGTGAAGTCAGGAAACTATTTTTTGACATTCGTCCTGATGTAATTGCGGTTGAGTTACCAGAAGGTATACGCGACAAAGTCCTCGAAGGGATAAACCATCTTCCAAATATCTCTGTCGTACTTTATGCAGAAACGAAGAAGAAGAGCAAGTTTGCCTATATTCCGATAGATCCTGCGGATTCACTTATTGAAGCTATAAGATTAGGCTTAGAGTATAAGATACCAGTTGAATTCATAGATCTGGATGTGAACAATTATAGAAATAAGCAATATAATTTTGGTGTTGAAGGATATTCTATTTCAAAAATTGGTCTTGAGAAATTTTATGAACTTATCTCATCATCTCATTTGACAAAAAGTAATTACGGAACGAAGGATTACCAAAGAGAATTGTATATGACTAAAAACCTGAAACGTTTAATGAAGAACTACAAGAAAATCTTATTCGTTTTAGGAATGGCTCATTGGGAGAGGATAAAGGGGTTCTTGAACAGAACTAGGCTTAAGGATATTGAAAATGTTATAACAAGAGATGAAGTTAGACTATTCAATCTTTCTCCAAAATCATACATAGAAGTTTTACGGGAAATCCCTTACATCACGTATCTGTATGAGTTCAATCGGAAGAACACTAAAACTCCCGAGGAATTTTTCGATAAATTAGAAGCATATAAGACGCTCTATTTGAATGCAAAAGATAATTATTTCAAAAACTTTGGAGAGCCAATTCGTCTTCAAAAAATGGAAAATATACTGCAGTACTCTAGGAACTATGCATTTGTGGAAAATCGATTAATTCCCGACCTCTTTCATTTGGTGGTGTCAGCGAAAAACATTGTGGACGATGATTATGCTGGGGAAGTATATGACCTTGCGATGAGTTATTTTTTCCAAGATAAAGAACAGAAATTCCCCACAATCGAAATAAAAAGAAAGAAGGGCTTATTTGAAGCTAGATCTGTACCATTGAGGAGACGTGTCCCCGTTGAAAAGACAGTTTATAGAAAAATTCCGTTGAAAAGACGACCAAAAGAAGAATACGAGGGGGAATGGCAGGAGAAATGGGACGAAGAATATGAAGGTGTTTATTCATATCCACCCGAAGATCTCGTATTTGAGGATTACATGGCATATGTTCGTAGAAAAGCAATGAAGATACTCATGGAGGATAAAGTAAAGATTCAGGAGTTCACTACAAGCCTTTTAGACGGTATCTCCATGAGAGACACCCTTCGTAACTGGCATATCGATCAAAAATTATATATCAGGGAAGAACTTCCTCCAAAAGGCTCTATTGGACCCGTAGTATTTGTTTTTGAGGCAGATGATACCCTAACCCATGAATATTCCTATCAGTTAGAGTGGCGACATGAACATGATGAAGAATCAGACCTATACCTTTATTCAACGTTTCCTGGAATCAATATCATTGGACCTGGCATTTCTCGTGGTGAGTATGGGGGATTTTGTTCGATTTTTCCACCTGGGGAATTTATTTACGATACAAGTTATTGGGATGAGTTTGATATAGTCCGAAATAAAGTTGATGAGTTATTATTGAAAGCTATTTTTTTAGCTGGCGATCATAAATATATCGTATATGCTGCAAAAAAGCCTCCTGATTCTTATTTGAAATCTTTAGCACGTAAAAGAGGTTTATATGTAATATATATCCCTTTAAATGAGTTTAATCCCTCTGTCATCAAAACGCTTCGAATAGTACATTTTCTAAATTCTACAAGAGTTCGAGAATACGCGAAAGATTATATCTTTTTGTAAACTAAAACAGTTTTCAATAATAAGATTAAAGAATTTAAACAATTAGATAATTCCTTGAGAAAATACAAAGCATTTTTGACATTTAATCCAGTAACTGCGCTTACTGGGATAATCTTTTCTTCTTCAACATCTAAATAATCACTGATATTTTTTAAGACTGTTTTATTACATATTGAGAGGTCAAGCTTGTTTAGACAGACCAAGAAAGGAAGAGATAAAGTCCCTCGTATTAATTCTATAATCTTTCGGACTTTTGTCAAATAACTCTCCATCATCGTTGTAGAATCAATCACAACAAAAGCGCCTTTAGCTCCCTTCCACCAAATATTCCATAGCGGTTGATAATGTTCTTGCCCTCCTAATTCCCATAATACGTATGAATGGGAATCTTCCTGCATTTTAACTGTGTAAAAATCAATTCCAGGTGTAGGTAGATATGATTCACCGTTCGAATCAAAATTAGATGTGTTCTTCCTTTTATTGTAATTAAAAACTTCTGCTAGCTTTTTGCCCAACTTCGATTTTCCTGCGTTAGCTGGACCCATAAGAAGCAGTTTTACAACATTTAAACGCTTAAGTGATCGTGTTGGTCTATTAATAGCTGGAATCTCAGTTGTAGATGACATAATTTCCACACCTTTGTCAATTTAATAGGTAAAACGCCATTTAAAAGAAGCCAAAAATTTTAAAAAATCAAAGCCTTGCGACGATTCGATTTATTCTAAAACTTCTTCATCTAAAATCTTGAATCTCTAAGGATTCTCCACATCTCTACCACTATACTCGCAGTTTGGGTTTAAACACCGAATTTTTTTGGATTTAAAGAGGGGAAGCCCACATTGACATCGATCATTATGTATTACTGCATAGTTTGGCAGTATAAAAGCAGTTTTACAAGGTTTTTCTTCGCTATAATAATTACTACAGCCAACTGTCAAGCCGATTCTCCGAAGAAAGACAAGAGGGCTACCACAGTTAGGACAGGGATATTTCTCTTTTTCAAATTGTTCCTTTACGATCAAGTCAGGATTCTGACACTGACGATCAATACAACAAGTAATATCATAACCACCGTAAATGTAGCGCATTTCTGGAAGGCCACACCGTTTACAATTGCTTTCAGGCAACACTTTTGCGCTCTTTGAAATTCCATATGATATGCCACAAAACGTACACAGTACCTCGTCTTTTTTCTTTACTAAATCGTAACCACAGTTCTTACACTTACCAATTGCCTTTGAAGAGGTATCCGCTAGTTTTTCTTTTTTTGGCTTTTTTTCCATCTTGTCAATTTCTAAGGTTTTTTTAGGTCGAGGCTTTATCACCTTGATTTCTTTCTTGTTAATTATTGGCAAGCTATCAAAATCGATGAATGAAACAATTGATTCACATAGGATAGTTTGTTGTCTTGGAGACGTAATATAAACTGGAATAATCCAATCTTCTTCTTTATTTAGAAATAAAGTCTGTTCTATTAATTTCTTTTTGTTTAACAACAGTGTTGCATTGATACGTACAGGAAAACTCCAATTTTTTAATCTGAAAAGTGCTTCTTGAGATTCATCAATGTTCATTCTTTCTCTAATATCCCATTCAGCAGTGATAATGGGCATTTCGTTGACTTTTTTTCGGATCTTTTCTGCATTAGCCTTTTTTATCCCAAGTTTAATCATTTCTTCTACATTGAGTTGTATCAGGTCCTTTAATCCCATAACATTTGCACTCGCCAACAATGTCGCTATTCTTGCACCTATCCCTCTTACTTGTATTAATTCTGAAAATTCCTCAGGTAGCGAATATTCTAGTAGAACACTAAGCCTTTTGATCTTTTCGCGCATTAGAATGGATTCAGAGAATTCATTACAGAAACGTTCCAAAGCCGACAATAGTCTATTAGCGTTTTGTTTTATAACGCGTGCGTCTGTCTGAAACTCTATATCAATTTTTACACCGCCTTTAAGAGATGCAAGCAAGATTGCAAATACCTTTTCTTGGTGTTTTTTTAGATCTTTTACGTAACCAGATGCCGAATAACTCTCAATGACATCTCGAAAGACGCTCCGTTCATTTTTTCTAACAACCATGTCGTCAAATTCGCTGGCTTTTGACACAAGTGCAAGGATTTCTTCATCATCAATAATTTCGTGAGAGTTAACTGCAACTGCATCAAAAAAGAGTTTTCCAGTATCTAAACGCAAATAGAACTTTGAGGTGAGACTTCCTAAAGGCGTGGACACAAGCCCCTGCTCTGTTTTACTGATAAATCCATCTGTGATAAGCCGTTCGATGCATTCATTTGTAGTATCCATTATTTCTTGAATCTGTAGTTCATCCTTCTGAGAACTATACAAGAACGTGCTTTTCAACCAATCACTTATTTCAGCTTCTGTTTTAATAAAATTCAAACTAATCTCTGCATTGAGATGCTCTTCTAATGTTTCAGTTAATCTTGATTCTATTTCCTTCCCAGTTAATAGTCCCCGATAGTATTCAACGTTTCTTTTTTCTGTAATGATGATCCCATATCCAACATTATCGAATTGTGGTCTTCCTGATCTTCCAAGCATCTGTAGCAGGTCCAAGGGACTTATTTCTTTTCTTCCTTTTAGCGGATCATAAACAGTGGTGTCTTGTATGACCACCACACGAGCAGGCAAGTTCACACCCCATGCCAGCGTTGAGGTGGATGCAAGCACCTTCAAAAGTCTGTTTTTAAAAGCGGATTCTACGATCTCACGATCATTTCTACTTAAACCAGCATGGTGAAAGGCGATTCCGTCAACAAAACATGCACGTAAAATATCATTAACAATCTCTTTTGACTTTTGCCCCAACAATTCAATCTCTTTATTTACTAAAAGCACTTTTTCGTTTTCTGAAAAGTTTTGTAATAATTTTTGTGCAGTATCTACGGTACCACGTCTGCTTGAAACAAAAACTAATGCTTGACCACCAGCATCAATGTGGGGGGCAATTAAATCATATGAAAGTTGAATTTTCAGATGTTTATTATTCCATCTATTCTTCGTATCTGATTTATAGCCACAGACTGTTGCTTCCAAATTTACAGGTCTGTAAATGTCATTAAAAACAAAAGTCCCCGACTTCTTTGCACCTAACCACGCAGCAACGTCTTCAATGTTCTTCATTGTAGCACTCAAAGCTACTATTCGTATATCTGAATTGATCTTTTTTAAACGTGATATCAGTACCTCTAAAGTTCCTCCTCTTTCGGGTGAGTCTAAAAGATGTACTTCGTCTATTATTACAGTATCTATACGGTTTATGAACTCGTATGTAGCGCTCTTAAACTTTCTACTCGAGCTATCAACTTTTTCAGGCGTTGATATTATTATATGTGCTTTCGCTGCTTTTCTCGGCTCAATTTCAGTTTCTCCTGTTGTAACATACACATTATAGCCCAAAGGTTCGAATTTATTGGTCCACTCATCAAGTTTTTCGTAACTTAGGGCTTTATATGGTGCAATATATACGACCTTTTTATTGAAATCATCTTGATGGTTTATTAAAGCCCTTAAAATAGCAAGTTCACCGATAACTGTTTTGCCCGAAGCTGTAGGTGCTGCTACAACCACATTCTCATCTGTATTAAAAATTATATCAAAAACAGCTGATTGCATCTTATTGAAACGTTCAAAGGGAAATACACTTTCTAATATCTCAGGAATCACTTCTGTTACTTTTAATTCAACAGCCACTACAATTCCTCAAGAATGTTTGAGATCTCCCATGAAAGAATATGATATTAAATAAAGCTATTATTGTTAGCCTTTTTTCCTTATATAAAGAGTTACCAGCTCATGAATAAAGCACAGGTCATTTATTGAATGAAATTTCAGTAATAAACGTTTTCCATACTTCATTTTTTAGTAACAAATTAAAGAAAATATCTAACGCCTGTTCTAAGACTATTGAATTATTTTCGAAATTAGCTTCAAATATAATACACTTTAATTAACTCTTCTATTAGCACTTAAATCAAAAAATAAGGGGGGAGATCTTGAGAATACTTAGGAGGATCCAGGCTATTGTATAAATCTCAAAATCTCTCTAATATCATTTGAAGGAACCTCATTTAAAAACAAATGAATCTCACATGAATTTTTAAATATACAGAATAAAGCATTTCCTAAGATTACAACAACTTTTTTTCGTAGAAATCATATCTTGACTTTTTATAACCATTTAGCATGATTTCTGCTTTATAAGCGAACTTCAATGATAGTAAATGACTATCCAGTCTACTAGGAGCGTATTGAAATAACAATTATGAGTTCATCACTACTAACATACTTTCCATATTCAAATTTGAGACCTCATCAAGACAAATTAATTCTCCTTTCAAAAAAAGCCATTAAAAACGGACTTAATGCCATCATAGAGGCACCAACTGGTATCGGCAAGACTTTAGGTATATTAGCAGGAGTTCTTCCTGAATTAACTACGCATGATATGAAATTGCTGTATGTTTGCAGAACTCACACACAAATGAAACGAGTAATCGAGGAACTACAGGCTATCGTAAAAGAGAAAGGACATGCAATCCAAGGTATCGCCCTCAGTGGCAAACATGTAATGTGTGTCAAGTCAAGTATGCGTGATATGGATGCTGAAACGCTGAATGATACCTGTAATGCCATTAAGAAACGATGTCCCTTTTTCCAACGAATGCAGAATTTTGACATCAACCCCCTGTTGCAAGACCTTTATTCGTGTCCGATGACTAGTCAGGATCTCTACTCATATGCAAAATTCAATGGTATTTGTCCTTTTGAACTTCAGAAGAAGTTGTTACGAGAAATGGATGTGATTACCATCTCGTATCAATATCTGTTCCAACCGTTACTTCGTTATCATATCCTTGAACGATTCGTTGAGTTAAATTCCTGTTTTATCGTGTTGGACGAGGCTCATAATCTACCGTTCATCGCCAAGTCAATCATTTCCATGAACCTGAGTTTAACTTCCATTGAGAAGGCACTTAGTGAGACGAAGGAATACCGACGCCTTTCACCGTTGAAACACCCCTCCAAATTAACCGACTTCTTATCAGATATCTATGTAAGAATCATCGAATATGCGCAGTCTAAGAGACTGAAAAGCAATAAAGAACTGAGGATCTATTCCCGAAAGGAATCAGGGAGTCACCGAAGTCATATCTCATTTTGTACAAATATCGAAGATCAAGATACCCTCAATTTCATTATCGAAAATACCGTTGCCTGGGGAGAGAAGATTCGAGAGTATCGAGCCGAAAAAGATGGGGTAGCCCGTTCATCATTATACAGTGTCGGCAAGTTCTTAAGATTACTGGAAAAAGCGGCAATCAATCCCGCCTTTGAAGCACTGCTCAAAAGGAGAAAATCAACCGACAAGCAAGCGTATCTGCTTGAGATTATTGCCTTTGATCCTCGTATCGTTACTCAACCAGTTTTTGACCGTATTTACGGATCGGTTTCGATGTCAGGCACAATGCAACCGTTAAATGCCTATGCTGAAGTGGTGGGGATACACGATCCGTTATGTGAAGGCTTTAGTTCACCGTATAACAACGATAATTTTCTGGTGTTGTGTACTCCGAAGTTACATACCAAAGGCGGTGGGCGAAAGATGACTTCGGGGATGCAAAAACTCTATGTGAATCGGATTATGGAGGTGATTGCCAACACCAAAGGCAACACAGGCGTGTTCTGTGCCTCGTATGACGTACTCAAGGTATTAGAAGAACCACTATTGACTGAAATCGATAAGTTAGGACGATTTCTGTTTGTTGAGCAAGGACATAAGGCATCGTATGTGAATGATAAAATGATCCGCGAATTTAAAACACATGGAGACTTAGGAGGAGCAACCTTATTAGGAGTAATGGGAGGGCGCAACTCTGAAGGACAGGATTTTCCAGGTAAGGAAATGTCTTCGGTCTGTATTGTTGGTGTGCCCTTCGCACCCTGGAATGTGAGGATGAAACTGGAGATCAATTACTATGAACAGACATTTCCCAGAAAAGGACGACTCTATGCATATACCATTCCCGCTATGAGACGCGCGGGACAAGCGGCAGGCAGAGTCATTCGTTCATTGAAAGATCGTGGCATCATCATCTTCATGGATGAACGATACATGAAGGCTAACTACAATCGTTTTCTACCCAGATGGCTACGAGAAAACCTGAAGAAAACAAATATTAAACGTAGTAACTTAGGTGAAAGGATTCGAGATTTCTTTTCAATTCAAACTTGACGCCATTCCATATGAACCCAGCCACGCGGTGGTATTAATACTCCACATGTAAGATGTGCAGTTTGTGTTCACTTTCATCAAGGGGTCTGCCTAATACTTTAATAGTGGTGTGTCTATCATACTGAGATGACTATTGAGAGGCAGGCAGGCAAGCAGGGATAGCTACACAACTAAGATTTTGGTAGTATTACAGAGCAGACTATGTTATCAGCGGCATTTGGAGGGCTAATACGCACACTTGCAGACAAGGTGCATACTCCCATCAAAGTCGATAGGTGGTTTCCTTCTACCAAAACCTGTTCGCGCTGTGGTACAATTCAGGACATAGAGTTGGCTGAACGAATCTATACCTGTCCGGTATGTGGGTTAGTGATGGACCGAGATCATAATGCAAGTGTTAACTTAGAACACGAAGGTTTAAAACAACAAGTGGTACCTACGGGACGTAGGGATGTTAAGCCTGTGGAGACTGAATCCTCTATTGTGACATCGTTGGAATATTTAAATAGTATTCCCTATGTGACAGCAAGTTCGGTCGTCGAAGCAGGAAGCCTCACTGCTTTAGCGTGAGGTAGTTCACCGTTATGGTTACGAGAAAATATGAAACAGGTGAATATCAAACCTGGTAATTTAGGCAAAAAAGTAATGAGTTTTTTTAGTTAGCCTTCATGGTTTTTTCAAAAATCTCTCTTTATAAACGAACTGAGCATATTTTTTATGATGATAGAAATGACACTTGAGGACATTCTTAAAAGAGAAATTGAATATTACGAGCAAAAACGTTACAAAAAAGCTGCAAAGGAATACAAGAAGCCAGTATATGACGAGCCGATAACCTATATGGCATGGTATAATTTAGGATTAGATCACTTTGAATTAGGTGAGTTCAGTAAAGCGATTAATTGTTATCAAAAAGCCTTGGAACATAATCCTAAAGCTGAAGATGTATGGAACAGCATGGGATTAGCGTTTGGAGCAATGGGTGAACACAAAAAAGAGATTGGCTGTTATGAAAAGGCGTTGAAACTTAATCCAAAGAATGCAGATACATGGTACAACTTGGGGATCGCCTATTATGAGTCTGGAGAACCCAAGAAGGCGATTGAATATCAGAAAAAAGCAGTAAAAATAGATCCTGAACATGCTTTTGCATGGCTCGCTATGGCAGGAGCATATGGGCAACTGGGAGATAGAATTAAAGTCGATGAATGCCAAGAAAAGGCAGCGGGATTTCTTAGATTTAATGCGATTTAGTTCATATTTTCTCTAATATTTTCATTCCTAATTTTCAAGAACTTCTATTATAAGTGCATGCCTGTCGATTCAGATAAAATTATATAATTTTCTGACAGATTATTTGAAAATCCAAAAAGTTCTTTTACTCGATTTTTTGAAAATGGAGATGAAACTATGCCTATTAAGAATGGAGATAAGATAAAAGTCGAATACACTGGAACGCTTGAGGATGGAACTGTATTTGACACATCAGAAGGAAGAGAGCCTTTAGAATTCGAAGCAGGTTCTGGACAGGTTATAAAAGGATTTGATGACGCAGTAATTGGGATGGAAGCTGGAGAGGAAAAAAAGGTTGAACTGCCTCCATCAGAAGCTTATGGTGAGTATGATCCAAATCTTATAAAGAAAATTCCATTGGACAAACTACCACCAGGAGAAACACCCAAGCCAGGAATGGTGCTCGAATTAAGAACCTCGGACGGAATAGGCTTCCCAGCAAGAATTACAGAAGTAGCTGAAAAAGAGATAACTGTTGATTTGAATCATCCACTAGCTGGAAAAAACTTGATTTTTCAAATAAAAGTCGTAGATATTTCCTAATTCTTTATTTTTCATCATTCCATATTTATTCTGATGAAAATATTCCTGAAGAAAGAAGCGTAGGTAAGCCTTTTAAGTTGGAGATCACAGTAAATCCGCTTCCATGTCTATTTGGGTCATAGAAGTTCTGTCTATCTATAAGAACAGCATTACATCCGAGTTCAAGTGCTGAATAGACATCATTTAATTTATCGCCAATGACGAGGACTTCAGTGGCATGTAATTGGACATTCGATAAAATTAGCTTGATTTGACCAATTCTAGTCGCATCGTCGTCCCTTGTAGCAATGGGTACACCTTGTATACCTAGTTTTTCAATAATTATTCGAGTTACATTTGCACCTTGAAATGTCACCACTCCAAGTCTGTATTTCGATGATAAATCTCTTAACAGTTCAGGTGAGGCATCTAGAAATTCAAGTTGACTAAGGGAAGCGAGTTCATATTCTTCAATGGTTCTCGATACTACTTCAAATTTTTCAGTATCCCAAATCCTCGTAAAAAGTTCCAACAACGACTTAAACTCCACTCCTAACAAATCTTCAATACGACTAACTACTTTCCCCCAGTCTATTGAAAGGTGAACTAACGTTCTATCCAAGTCGAAGATTATACTTTGGACTTTAGACATGATTTTTCACCACGATTTAAACCTTTAAATGAATTTTCATTACATAAAGTACGCTAAAAGATAACCCCGTCCAAATGAGCCAATCAAGAATTAAAAAATGCCAAATAATGACTTTCGGTGCTCCAGGATAGACAACTTGTTTTAACCACGGCAGGGGGTATCCCCAGTAGCTTACCCCCAAGAGATTCCGCGGTATATTGGGTAGCAAACCCAAAAAAAATGTTATAACTCCTCCTATGATGAGTGAGGGGATAACTAGTCTTTTTAAAAAGGTCGTGTTGATTGTCATAGTCATCACTAGAAAAGGATACTCAAAGGAAATTTCTCACAATATTTGAGAAATCTTTTTAATTCAAGTATTATCAGTGGATACCAATCTATTTCAACCTATCTTTGCGTTGATCGCCCCGCTCTGGGGTGCTTTCAACCTTAATTGACTGCTAAAGTAAGAAAATACATATTTGGATCGTGATAATTCTGAAAAAACTACCAGCTGGGCGAAAAATCGTCTTAACGTCTTCAGCTATCGAAATGAGCGGTTTCAGGCGTAACCCTTTCTTTTCATTTGTTGCATCCTTTCCCAAAGGATTCTTGCCTTTGTCTTTTTGTAGAAAATACTATCCTCCAGTTCTAAAGAAAGACGTTGAACCTTCAGAAAAAGGAATCACTCATTACGCGCCATACGGATTGAGAAAAGTAGAAGCAAGTTTAATAGACAATGGAGGCTTTGATGAGTCAGATGTTGTTTGTGTCCATCCATACTATCTAGATCAATTTGTTGGACCGAAAACAAAAGTTGTCGGAATAAGTGCCATGGAATCTCTTGGGTTAGCTTACGTGAGTTTAACCTATTCAAATTTATTAAAAACTTTTGGTAAAATGAGTTCGATATCATTAAACTCGATTGAATTTCAGAAATTATGTCATAGCAAACCCCTGCGCAAATTCAGACCAAAGGTCATCGTAGGAGGGGCTGGGGCGTGGCAAATAAAGGGAGCCAAAACAAGAGACTTTTTGGGCATCGATTCTGTAATGATTGGCGAGGGAGATAAAGAAGTGGCAAAACTTTTTCGACTTGCTGTAGAAGGGAAAAAGATACCTCCTGTAGCGTACACATCATCACCAGATGAAGCTGACATTCCCGTAATTAAGCATGCCACTATCTATGGAAATGTTGAGATTTCAAGAGGTTGTGGAAGGCATTGCCAGTTCTGTACGCCAACCATGCAGAAACGCCGCGATGTCCCAATGTCAAAAATAATCGCAGAAGTTGAAGTTAATGTTAAAGAAGGAGCAGATATGATTACGACCGCCACAGAAGATGCCTTACTCTACAAATGCAAAGATAAGAAATTCATGCCGAATGAAAACGCTGTAATAGGGTTATTTAAAAAACTCGCTAGTTATGATCAGATACAAAGCATTCAACCTGCCCATATTAGTTTGGCACCTGTTGTTGCAGTACCAAAATTGATAGAAGAGTTATCTAACATCTTACTTGAGAAGAGCTACTATAAGCATAACGGAAAACCAAAAATAGCAGTAGAAACAGGCATTGAGACTGGAAGTACTCGCCTAATGGAAAAATACATGCGTGGAAAGATGCTTCCATTTAAACCTGAAGAGTGGCAAGAGATTGTAACTCAAGCATATGGTATTTTAAACGATAATGATTGGGTTCCTTTGTCAACTTTGATTGTAGGATTTCCTGGAGAAACGGAAGAGGATACCATCAAAACTCTTGAACTCATTGATGATTTAAAATCATATACATCTTTTTTTGTTCCTCTGCTATTTGTACCACTTGATAAATGTATTTTGCAAAACGAGAGAGGCGCAGATCTAGATTCTCTATCTGATTTGCAGTGGGAGTTTTTATCGAGATGTTGGAGATACAATGTGAAAATTTGGAAAGATACTTGGTTTAGCTTTGAAAGTTTCTATAGAAAAGTGTTACACAGTTCTCTCGCTAAAGTAATTTTTCCATTTATTGGAGCTGCTGCGTATCTTACATGGTTTCGAGGAAGGTCAGGTGCCCGATATTACAAAAAATTTATCTTTGAGGCTTCCCGAATTTAGTGTAGTTCAAAAAATCTATTATTTTAGACAACAACTCATTTTAGAGGTTAAAAACTCCAAAAATGTGAAATTGAATGACAAATCTTATCCAGCTTCGTCGGTATTATGAAAAAGAAGGAGAAATTCAAAATCATCAAGAATTATTGTTTTTTAAAACGTCGAACGTTTTTTTGATGCATGAACAAAGATACCGACTTTTGGAAACACTAAAAATCGTTCCACAATCCAAGAATCTTTTGGATATAGGATGCGGTGAGGGAATAATGACAAATCTTTTCAAAGCAGATTTCAAAGTTGGGGTCGATATTTCGGCAAATAAAATCAATAGAGCGCGGAAAAAGAAGGAAATTTACTATGTCGTTGCGGATGCGCATCATCTACCCTTTAAAGAAAAATTCTTTGAGACATCGATATGTACAGAAACACTGGAACACTTAGCATCTCCAGAAATGGTTTTTCAAGAAATGAGTAGCGTAACATCGAAATATATAATCTTAAGTATTCCCTTGATTTCTTTTATTGAAAATACTCTCTTAAGAATGCAAGATACCAGTATAGGCTTTGATGAGATAGGAAAAGGTCATTTAAGAGTCTATGATAAAAAATCCCTGAAAAAAGAGTTAGAGAGTCTGGAGCGTTTTAAAATAAAGAAAGTCAAGTGTGGATGCTTTGGTTTTCATAATCTTCTAAGAATAGTGTTTAAAAGCTTGATGAGCGATAATTTTTGTCTTAAAATATGCACACTTTTTGATAAAACACTCTCAAGACTTCTACCCTTTAGATCTAAGCATTTAATTCTTTCATTGAAAGCAACTAAATGATTCTATTTCAGCAATATACTTTAAGAATGATAAATAATCAAAAAAAGATACGTTAACGAAGCACGAGATTTAACAATATAAAGTTTTAAGTAGTAGTTAAGTTCTTTGTGGAATACTTACAAGAATAATCTTTATAGAACTTGATTTAATTAGTTTGTTTATACATTCGATTTTAACAAGAAATTATTATTAAAAATTCTAATAGCAGAATCTCTATCCGTTACTCCTCGTTTAACATAAGTGTTATTCATCAATTAAAATTTATTGGGAGGCAATTATTTGATAACTATTGTATCTGGGGGTCTGAGGACGACCAGGTTTCTAGAAGGGCTTTTACGAGTGATGCCGCAAGAAGATTTAGCGGTTATCGCAAATACTATAAACAATGTAAATGTCATAGGATTAAAAATATACCCAGATCTTGAATATTTATTATTTCTGTTAGCTGGAAAACTTGATATTCGGTACTGGGAAACTATTCAAGGTGACACCTATAGTTTCATGGATGCTTTATCATATCTGGTAGATAAGGAAGACTTATGGTTTCGTTTTGGTGATATACTAATTTCCCATGTAATCTTTCGCAAGCACCTTATGGCCACTGGAAAGTCATTTTCGGAAGCTATTGAAATAATCGCACAGAAACTTGGCATTATAGCGAAAGTAATTCCTATGACGAGTGATGATGTTGTTTTTAAAGTAAGTACGGACCAGGGAGATCTACCCTTTTTAGAATACAGGAACAAGGAACTCCAAGGGCTTATAAAGGAAGTAAAAAAGGTAGAATATGATGGAATCGATAAGGCAAAACCTAATTCAAAAATTGAAGAAACACTGTCAAAAAGTGATGCAATAATAATAGGTCCAAGTAATCCACCTTTAAACATTGAGCCTATGCTAGCGTTTCAAGATATTAAGAATGCAATAGAAAAAGCACATTGCAGTGTTATTGCAATTAGTCCAGTGCTTGGCGACGAACCCATTGATCAACCTATGAGACGACTTATAGAGGAAGCGATAGGAATTGGTACTTCAATAATTAATATAGTTGAACGCTACCCAGGACTTATCGATACTTTAGTTATTGATGAGAATGACGAAAAATATAAGGAACAGCTTGAAGATATGGGTATGGAAGTAATTGTTACAAAGGTTAGAATTGGAACTCAAGAAAATAGAACAAAACTTGCTGAAATTGTTACGAAACTGATTTGAAGACGTTCTTGCAGCCCTCCTGTAATAATTGGGGTCCTTTTTATGAGGAAACTATCCATCACTGTACCCAATGAAGATACTAAAAAAGTAGTAGAAATCCTTGAAGAAACAGGTTACGAGTTTTCAATTATTGAAGGAAAGGCAACCAATCTTATTATGTCTGCAGTTCATACGGATGACGTAGGACCTTTAATCACTGAACTTCAGAAAGAAGGGATAGGACGTGTAACTGGAACTCTATATGTATCTTCAGCTGAATTAGTCATCCCCTATAAACCGCACAAAATGAATTTAACTGGAGTTAAGCGCATTGCGATTGAGGAATTATACAGAGATGTAGAACAGGGTACAAAACTAGATAGAAATTATGTCATTTTCATTGTTCTTTCTGCAATTTTAGCTAGCCTTGGTCTCCTCGCTAATAATGTTGTGGCAGTCATTGCGAGCATGGTAATTGCCCCACTCATGGGTCCGATCATCGGTACATCGCTTGGAACAGTCCTAAGCGACAAAAAATTGTTCAAGGAAGGGCTAAAAGCAGAAATATTTGGTTTACTGCTCTCAATCGCGGCAGGTTATATTATAGGCTTCTTATATCCTGAAGCAGAAGTCACTTCTGAAATATTGTTAAGGGCATCTCCGACACTTTTTGATGTGGGCCTTGCTGTTGTCTCTGGATCAGCAGCTGCAATATGCTTCACTAGTGGGGTAGCTACAGCATTAGTTGGAATTGCTATAGCAGCTGCACTCATGCCACCAGCGGTCAATGTGGGCCTTGGATTAGCACTCCAACGATACGATATTGCTCTTGGATCTGCTCTCTTACTATTAACCAACGTTTTTAGCATTAATATCACAGCACTGGCAGTTTTTTGGCTTAAAGATGTAAAACCAACTCTGTCACTTCGTAGAAAAAAACTGGCGAGAGGTCTAGCAAGAAGAAGAGGCTTTTTAGTGGTAGTATCTCTGCTTGTACTTTGCCTACCAATCGGTATTACAACCTACAATGCCATTGTTCAGAACAATGTACAAAGAACAACGACGAAAATTGTCGAGGAAGAGATAGCTGACATCCCAGGGACAGAAATAGAAGATATTGCCACCCTCCTTAATATCCCGAGAAGAGAGCTATTCGTTGAAGTAGATGTAACTAGCGAAAACCCAATAGGAGTTGAAGTGGCTGAAACTATCGCTCAACGTATACAACAGGAAACAGGCTTTACCACAACAGTTGAAATCAGAACATTTATAGTGCAAAGTGTGCGCTATGCCCCCTCGTGATGAAGTTACTGTAGTAGTTTTATAACATCGAGATAATGCTCTTTTTTCGCATAATCAAGAGCGGTATCCCCATTTTTGTCTTTGATATTTTTGTCAGCTTTATATTCTAATAGAAGTTTTACAATCTCAGGAGCATTCTTCCAAGATGCTAAAATCAGAGGTGTTTCTCCCTTTTCTTTACCTTTTACATTAACTTCTGAACCAGCTTCTAACAAAAGCTTTACAACATCTGTATAACCTTCAGAAGCAGCTTGCATTAATGCATTCCAGTTCATTTCATTTTTTGCTTGAATATCAGCACCTTTTTCCAATAAAAGTTTAGCCACTTTATAGCTTCCTTCATAGGCTGCAAATAACAATGGTGTATTCCCTGAAGAATCTCTAACTTCAAGATCAGCACCATTATCGATGAGAAAATTAGCAATTTCTACATACTCATAGCGTGCAGCTTTCATCAGCGGATTTTCTGATGCTCCATAGTCACCACCATTTATATCTGCACCATGCTTAACTAAGAATTTTATTGCCTCAAACTGACCTGTATATGCTGCTTCTCTTAATGCATGATTAGTATAATCCAGGTCTTCAGCTAAGTCGAGACCATGCTCAATGAGGTATTCTATCATGTCAATAAATCCATATTCAGCAGCATAAGAAAGTACACTAGTACCAAATCTTTCCTTGTATCGTATATCCGCACCTTGTTCTAGTAAATAAAATACAAGATCTTTATTATCTTTCTCTCTAAGAGCTTCTGCGAGAGCAGAGTCTAAATCTTTCCGTTTTACAAGCAAATCGTCTGCCTTTTCTTTAAATAATTTAACCAAATCTAACCTTTTAGCATCTATTGCCCTCGTTAATGCGGTAGAGTTGAAAGACCCTTTAGTCTCAAGATTAATACCAGCATCTATCAGAAGCTTGGCTATTTCAATATCAAATCCTTCATACCAGATTGAATCTTGTAATGGATTTTCTTCTGCTTCATTAAGAGCATTGGGATCTGCTCCATTTTCCAATAATAATTTAACAATTTTGTATCTGTTTTTAGACAGACCACCAGGAGATGAAGCATAATGGAGAGGAGTTCGACCGTATTCTCCCTTTAGGTTCACATCTGCACCAGCATCTATTAGAATTTTTACAATTTCAAGATGTCCGTACGTGCTTGCGTAAGTTAGGGGAGTATCTTCAGTATTTTCTCCTCCCTTATTCACATCTGCCCCATGATCTACAAGATATTTGGCGATTTCAAAAGAGCCTTCATGACCACAAACCATAATCAAAGCAGTTTTGCCCCAGACGCCAGTGGTATCAATATCAGCGCCGCCCTCTATTGCTTCCTTGACTTTTTCCAAGTCTTTATCGTACGCACCCATAATGAGGTGAATATCAAAATCGACTATCATAATAGTTTTATTTCTTTAACTAATAGGTTATAACTCTAGTGGTGCTTAAAAAAATTCACTAGAGCCTTTCATCCCTACTTGTCGGAAGATAACTTCCCGTTGAATCAGTTAAAACACTCCAAATATCGTTAACAGGCCAAAAACAATGAAGATTATGCCTGAAACAATATGCAACATTTTCGGAGAAATTATCCGTGAAAAAGATTCGCCTACAAGCACTCCTATTCCACTTACTAAGGCTAAGCCTGAAAGTACACCAAGAAGTACCACAAATGGTAGTTGATAATTTGCGACAAGAAGAATTGTAATAATTTGCGTTTTATCACCGAGTTCAGCTAAAGCAACAAAAGTAAATGCAGTAAAAAAAAGAGAAGAATGTTGATCTACCATAAGACTTTCATCGTTAATTTTTTCATCGCTTGTGCTTCTGGATTTGACAAGGAGTATCACGCCAAATACAATGAAAATGATTCCTGTCGCGAATCGAATAAATAAATAGGGAATAAATTGAACAACTAATTGCCCGATAAGCACACCAATTCCATTGATTAGAATAAAT